>CAJOQR010000116.1 GCA_905236965.1 uncultured Acholeplasmatales bacterium
CATCATTTCTATAATATTTATCTTTTGGCTCTCTAAAACTTCTAATTAAAGCAGGACCACATAAAACAAAAATCTTAAAACTACACAGAAAGCTTCTTTTTTCCTTTCCATTTTTTATTAGATATAATTCATTTTTGCAATTCTTCTTCATAAATATAATTGATAAGTTTTGACCAGGAAAATATTTTTTACTTAAGCATTTGTATGATATAAATTTATTTTTATTATAATAATTCAAATGATAATACATTAAAATTATATCTCGTACATAAGTTTTCTTAAAAATCCAACCTGTCATATCTATTTTCAATTCTTTATTATATAAATGCACTATGAAATTATTCCTATCTATTTGTTCGCAAATAATATCATTTTTAAAGCTAAGCATACTAATCTTATCTGGTAATTTACTTTTAGGCGAACATAAAAACGGAGCAACCATCAATATACAATATGGAAATAACAAATAAAATATACTCATTATAATAAAATAAATGTTTTTGATAATGATATTTTCTATGTAATTTTGAAATAACAAATATGTGACTAAAAGTATCGGTGGTAATGCTATGAGCCAAGCAAAAAATACACGTTTATTCATATTTTATATATTAAAAATCAAATCTAGTATTGAAGATGCTGAGCTTTCAATTCCAATACCAATAAAATCTTCCTCATCTTTAAATAGTCCGTCAGCTATCTTGTTTGTACTCTTCATACCAATATTTACTCCTACTCCCGTTTTTACCAGCAATTTATTAATAGTTCCATTCCCGACTTTTCCTGCAATTGATTTCAAATCTTTTGCTTCTAAACCAGTGTTTGCCATTTCTTTCACATTCCATATTATGTTTTTTTAAATATTTTAATACATTAAAAGTTTATAATAGATATTTTATTTATTCAATAGTTATTAATATTTTTCTATAAAAATTTACTATTAAACAAAAAAAGAAGCTTTTAAGCTTCTTTATATACTAAAGGAATTTTATAATATTGTTCATAGATATCTTTCCAAACTTGATAATTTTTATCCATCATAATTTTAATATTTTCATTTGTACTTAAGTTTAAATCTGGATATATTGGTTTTGCAATATTAAGCGTATATGCTTGAATAGGAAATCCATCATCTCCTACTTTATCTGTATCTCTCATAGTTATAAAGCATGGTAAAATTGGAACATTATTTTTAACTGCAAAACTAAAAGCTCCTTTTTTTAAAGGTTTTGGCTTTTTATAATTCCACCACATGCTTTGTTCAGGATATATTAAAACAATATCGCCTTGTTTTAGTAATTGATTTATAGATTTTACAAATTCTTTTAGCACTTCTGGATTGCTAGAAAGTGGTAAAGTTCTACAATTCCTCATTAAAAACCCATAAAATCCAGGATATGATGTATAATTGCCTTCTTTTATAACTCTATAAAAATTCCTTTTTTTCTCTTTGAATTGAATTGAATTTCTATAAATTAATTCAGCCGCAAATGAATCAAAAGCATTAAAATGATTTAAAGTCATAACAGCACCAGTATTTAATGAATCTATATTTTCTATTCCCTTTATATCATCAATAACCAACATTTGTGCTTCAATCATTTTTTCTAAGAAAGTTTTAGCTTTTTTAAATGCATACCATGTTTTAATTTTAGATGATATTTTTTTTCTTAAAAAATCAACTTCTTTAGGCTTTAACACTCTAGATTCAGGATCTTTTTCTACATCAACATCAAACTTTTTTTCACGTTCATATTTATCAATCAATTCTAAAACTTCTAATCTATCTTGGGACTTTGGCTTATTTTCCATATAAATTCCTTTATTTTAAAGCCTTATTTATACTTTTTAAAGATACAGCATCAGCTTTTGATTCAGCTAATTTCTTTTTATAATAATTGTCAGGTCTTTCAATTTCTGAAATAACTAAATCATTTATTGACTCTAATACATTCAATGCATTTTTTCTATCTTGATCTGTAAATGATTCTAAACCTTTTTTTAATTCATCATAATAATCAGTCATTAAAGCATATTCCCAGAAATAATTTCCTAATCTACAATCTAAGAAAAACCATGGTTTTACAGACATATTATAGTGGATGATATGAATATCTTTTTCTATAACAGGAAAATCTAAGAATTTAAATGTTTGGGCATTCCATTCTAAATCTATAAATTTAATTCTACCATTACATATTAAATTTAAATAATCCTCATCTTGAGTAACAACAAATTTATATTCGCCTAATTTTTGAATAAATTGTCCTAAAATATCTTCATTTCTAAATGCTTTTGTATCAATCAACATAACACCAGCATTTATTGTATCATATCTTGATACACCTAATACTTCTTCAACATATCTTCCGTATAAATCAACTTGAACAAATGCTTGTTCATGAGCTCCAGCTATTATATTACCTTCTAAATCAATTTCATATAATTTAGCAATATCATCTAATGCAATAGTATCACCATCAATATAAATAACTTTATCATATTCAGGGAACATATCAGCAATAAAGAAACGATAATATGTTGTTAAATTATAATAATCTCTAACAAATAATTTTTCTTTAATTTCATTTAATCTATTTGTAACATCATCAAAATAAATTTTAAAATTATCTTTTTCTAGTTTTTTAGTTCTTTTTATTGTTTCTTCTTTTATATCAGTATTTAGAATATGAATTTGATATTCATAATCTAAACTAGAATTTTCAATTATTGATTTAATAGATGCATTTATATATTTCATATATGCATCATCACAAATGTAAAAAATAGGTACAATCTTTTTCATAACTTAAAACCTCTCTTCATATTTTTTCTTTAAATATATATATTCGAATAAAATATCATCAAACTGATAATATTTAAATTTTTTATGAACATCACTTACCATCCATTGCTTAATATTAGCAGTATGTGGATAAGGAAGCCAAAACAACCTTTTTGAAAAATGCCTTACAACAGTATGCTTATGCAAAAATTTTTGATCATTATAACGTTGTTTTAACATTTTTTTCTTAGTAGTAGATCTTGCTATAGCACTTTGATCTGCAAAAGGTAAATGTTTTTTCTTTAATAAATTTCTTGCCTTTGTTAATAATTTTGTTTCATTACATTTTTTTAAATTAAATAAAAGCACACCAGCATTTATATAATTTGGATTAATTAAATATTTACCATAATGATCTCTTGCAGCAGCATATTCATAATCATTAATATCAGTGTTATATAATAATTGAATATCATTATTAAACATAATATCTGCATCTAAATATAATAATTTATCAGGCATATTTGGAACAACATCAGCAAATAATCTTATCAATGTATAAGGAGAACAATAACATCCTTCATTTGGACAGCCTTTAAATTCATTTATATATATATCAGTTACATCAATTTTAATAACTTTATTATCATTATGATATTTTTTTACAACATCATTTAAATAATCAATTAATGAATCACTTATTGGTGTATATTTTGGATTTAAATAACTTACATCCATAGTATAAATATAAAAATTAAAAGGGCCTTGATATTTACTTCTTTTAAATATTGATAAAATGCAAGTTAAAATGCCATCAAAAACATATTCATTTCCACAAAATAAAATATTTATCACTCCACCACTTCCCTTTTAACATATTTAATATATTCAATATTGGAATTTTTGCTACGTAATACTTGCTGATTATAAATTTTATTTCTTAAATTTTCTCTTGCATCTTTCATTGATAATCCTTCATCGGGATAAAATGGTCCATCAATATAAGTAACAATTTTAGGTTTTTTAGAAAATTTTCTTTTCATATAAGTATTAGTTAAAGCAAAAGCTGGAACATTATAATGAATAGGATATCCAAATGACAATGATTTATAAGGTCTTATTTTTGTATAATATGGCCATATATGTGCCTCAGGATAAATCATTATAAATCTTTTTTCTTCAATTCTTTTATCAAGACATTTATTGAAATTCTTCATTGCTTTAGCATTTGATGGTAAAGGAATAGCACCAAGACTTGGTGTTATATGACCAATTAGCTTTATGTTTAAATTGTTAGAATTAACAATAACATAAGCATCTTGTGGAAAAGATACCATTGATGGAATAAATGCATCTGCCATGTTGTGAGTATGATTACCATAAACTACAACAGCTTGTTTTTTATATTTTTTAAATTCTTTTTTACCTATAATTTTATGGTGCAAAGATATTTTCATATATAAAAAAGCAAGAGGCGTTGCAACAATTCTATACCAAAAAAATTTTGTAAATTTCTTCCAAATTCCTTTTGGTGTATATATATAATTTTCATCAATAACCTTAGGCTTAAGGTCATCACCTGCGAATTCATCTGTTAATTCATCAGAATAATAAATTATTTTTTCCATAATATTTTTCCAAAACCTCTTTAATTTTAATTGATTAAAAAAAGAAATCAATACTTTTGATAGATAATGTTTATTCTAATGTAAGTAGAGCATTTTTTTGCAACTCTACTCTGAGTAGAATTATAATTTTTAAGCCTTTATTTCTCTATTTTTTATGTTATAATAGAATTATGGATAACATAAAACTAATTATTGCAAAAAACCTAGTAGAGTTGAGAAAACGCAAAAAATACACTCAACAAGATTTAGCAAACATGCTTGGATATTCAGATAAAGCTATTTCCAAATGGGAAAAAGGAGAATCATTACCGGACATAGAAACACTATATCAAATCTGTAATCTTTACAATGTAAAACTAGATTATTTAGTCCATGAAGGAAACTGGGAAGATAAGCAAGAATATGTAAATAAAAATTATATAAAAAGAAATAAAGTATTAATTGTCTTAATGGTACTTTCAGTTATTTGGTTTATAGCAATCGCTGTGTTAAGCTATTCTATTACCTTCGGTGCAGGCATACCATATTGGACAGCCTGTGTATGGGCCGTTCCTGCTACTTCTATTGTTCTTTTATATTTTAATAGAAGATGGGGTAAAAGAAGCTGGAAATTTCCAATAATCGCTATAACAATATGGACAACTTTAGCATCTGTTTATTTACAATTAATATTTTTAGGTCAAAACATTTGGCCTGTATTCTTATTAGGCATTCCAATTCAAATAATTGTTATATTATGGAGCCAAATAAGAAATGATGAAATATAAAAAGCTCTTTTAAAAGAGCTTTTTCTTATGCACAAAAATTTAAAATTAATGAATTTAATTTATTAGCATTTTGCTCTTTTTTAACTTCATCATAAATAATATAATTTAAATTATTATTTAAAGACAATTCTTTCATATTATTTATTTCATCTAAAGATGCATTAGGTTTAGATATTAAAATTGTTTTAATTTCTAAATCCTTTAATTTATTTAATGCATCATTTAAAATAGATTCATAATTATTTAAAGAGATAATACAATATGAATAATTAAAATGCTTAATAAATTCTTTTATGTAATTCGATGCTTTAAATGAATTTATTTTTTTTGAACTTATATTATCAATTTCAAATTTATTATCTAGTTTATTTAAAATTTTATTGTTGTTTAAAATAAGATTACCATTTTCATAAGAATAAGATAAAAACATCTCATCACTAATAATTAACATTTTATTTTTCATTATTCTATCCTCCTTATAGTTTTACTACATTATCTAGTTTACAATACTAGTTTATATTATAGTATTGAATATGTCAATAGTTTTTTATAATTTTCATTGTGTTTTTTTATACTTAATGATAAAATATAAATAAAGTGAGGGAACATTAGTATGGATAATATCAAAAAATCATTAGAAGTATGGTTGAATGAATTAAATAATTTTAGTTTTAAAAAATATGAAGAGCTTCCTGATATAGAATTATATATGGATCAAGTTGTTACTTTTTTAGAAAAGCAAATTAAAATATTCCAAAACAGTTCTTTAGATAAACAAATTACTTCTTCTATGATAAATAATTATGTTAAAGGTGAAGTTGTTTCAGCACCAATTTCAAAAAAATATAATAGAGAACATTTAGCAGCAATTGAAGAAGTTATTACATTAAAACAAGTTTTATCCATTGCTGAAGTCAAACAAATATTAGATGAAAGATATAAAGATAGTGCTGAAAAAGGAGAAATTTTTAATTCTTTTAATGAATTAGAAACAGAAAAAATAACTTCTATTGTAAGTGAAGCATTTAAACATTTAAATGATATAGATGATAATGATACAAAAGCATTAATTGATTTAGCTCTTGATTTTGCATTATCTGCAGTTGCATATATTAATATAAGTAAAAAAATATTATTCTTAACAAGAGTATATAATGAATTAAATATGCCTGAAGAAGAAAAAGAGAAAAAGAAAGAAAAAGAATCTAAAAATTAAAAAAAAGATGAATTCAAAATTCATCTTTTTTTATATCTAATTTTATTTACCTAATTCTTTTGATCTATTAGAACATGCTTCACTACATTCATAAATGGCTTTTTCAAATTCATTTTCATATAATTTATTTAATCCTGCAATAGTTGTTCCACCCTTAGAACAAACATTATCAATTAATGTTTGAATAGGAATATCTTTATTTTCTAAAATCATATCCATAGATCCTTTTATAGCATTACAAGTTAAATCTATAGCAACATCATAATCTATTCCTTTTTTATTTGCATAATCAATAAATGCTTTTGCAAATAAATATGCATAAGCCGGCATTGAACCATTTAAAGCTAATGTGTCATCCATTTCTTCTTCTTTTATTTTTCTTACAACACCAATAGATGATAATATTTTTATTGCTTCTAAGCTTAATTCGTTTTCTTCTGTATAACAAACTGTTATAGCACCTTTTTTAATTGAAGCTGGAAGATTAGGCATAGCTCTTACAATTGTTGCATTTTTAAAATAAGATGAAATAGTTTTTATATTTTTTCCTGCAGCAATAGATAAAACACATCTATTTTTAAAATCTATCTTTAATGCATTAGGTAAAGCTTCTTCAAATACTTGAGGCTTAATAGCAATTAAAATTATTCTAGAATTATTAAATAAATCAGATTCATCTTTAGAAAAATTAAATCCATCTAAAATATATTTTTTTTTAATTTCTTCATCAGGTGTATATAATAAAATATCTAATTTATCATAAATTTTAGATGATATTACTCCATCTAAAATTGCTCCACCCATTTTTCCTACACCTAAAATACCAAATTTATACATTATCTTACCTCTCCATTACCATATATTTTATATTTATAACTCATAATTTCTTTTAATCCCATTGGTCCTCTAGCATGTAATTTTTGTGTTGAAATTCCTATTTCAGCACCAAATCCAAAGCATCCACCATCAGTAAATCTAGTTGAAGCATTATGATATACACATGCACTATCAACTAAAGATAAAAATTTATTTGCTTGTGAAATATTATTAGTTATTATAGTCTCACTATGCTTTGTTGAATGAATATTTATATGCTCTATTGCTTCTTTAATACCATCAACAACCTTTATAGAGACAATATAATCATTATATTCAGTATAAAAATCTTCATCTGTTGCTTTTAAAACATCAATATATTTTAAAGTTTTCTCACAGCCACGCATTTCTATATTTAATTCTTTAAATTTATTATATAGCATTGGTAAAAAAGAAGGTGCAATATCCTCATCAACTAAAATATTTTCTATTGCATTACAAACAGAAGGTCTTTGATATTTTGCATTAACAGCTATATTTAATGCCATATTTAAATCAGCTTCTTTTTCAACATATAAATGACAATTTCCAGCACCAGTTTCTATATAAGGTATTTTAGCATTTGAAACGACATAATTAATTAAACCCTTTGAACCTCTAGGGATTAATAGGTCAATATAATTTTTTAAAGTTATTAATTCATTAGTAGTTTCTCTATCTGTAGATTCTACTAAATATATTACATCAGGATTTACAATATCTTTTATTGCATTTTTCATTATTCTAACTAATTCTTTATTAGTATTAATAGCTTCTTTTCCACCTTTTAAAACGCAAGCATTTGCTGTTTTAAGACATAAAGATGCAATATCAACTGATACATTTGGTCTTGATTCAAAAATTATAGCTATAACACCAAATGGCACCATTATTTTATCAATAATTAATCCATTTGGTCTTTTTATTCTTTCTATTAATTGTCCAACATAATCAGGAAGCGTAATTAAAGAATTTGTAGATTCTATTAAATCATTTATCCTTTTTTCATTTAATGTTAATCTTTCAATCATTGCATTAGAAAGACCTGATGCTTTAGCATTTTTTATATCAATTTCATTAGATTTTAAAATTGATTCTTTATTTTCATTTAAAGCAATAGCTATATTACTTAAGATTTTATTTCTATCATCTTTAGATAATAATTCTAAATCTTTTTGAGCTATTTTAACTTTTAATAATTCATCCTTTAGCATAATAAATCCTCCCTAATAATAACTAAATTATTAGCATGTATAACTTCTTTTTTTCTATATTTTTCAGATAAAAATTCAGTTGTTTTTAATCCCTTAATAAAATCAATTTCACTAGATGAATAATTAGTAATACCTTTAGCAATAACATTACCTGATTTATCTTTAATATTAATAACAGCATCAGCTAAAAAATTACCATTAACACTTATTATTCCTTTAGGTAATATTGAAATCTTTTTATTATTTAAAGCTTTAACAGCACCATCATCAATTAAAATATCACCTGATGCTTTAACACGATAAATAATCCAATGCTCTCTTGATGAAATAATATGCTTTTTAGCTTTAAATAATGTACCAATATCATCACCTAAAACGATTTTTTCTAAATCAATTATTCTATTTGAATTACAAATAATCATATTGCCTTCAGCAAGTGTTGTAATAATTGCTGCATCAAGCTTTGTTTTCATTCCACCTGTTCCAACATTAGATGAATTAATACCAACCATTTTATAAATTTCATCATCAATCCTATCAACACAATTTATAAATTTTGCATCACTAAATTCTTTAGGATTTTTATCATATAAACCATCAATATCTGAAAATAAAATTAATAAATCAGCATTTATAACAGGTACTAATAGACTAGCTAATGTATCATTATCTCCTACTTTAATTTCATCTACAGCTAATGCATCATTTTCATTAATAATGGGTATAACCTTATTTTTTAGCATAGCCTCTAAGCTTTGTGCTAAAAAATTCAAACGATTTCTATGCTGAAAATCATCATGATTCAAAAGAATTTGTCCACAAATAATTCCATATTTATATGCAGCCTCATTATAATATTCCATTAATTTAGATTGTCCAATAGCGGCGCATGCTTGCTTTAAAGCCATTTCCTGAGGCTTTTTTTCTAATCCTAATTCTCCTCTTCCTAAAGCAATAGCCCCACTTGTAACTAAGCATATTTCAATATTTTTATCAAGCAAGCTTTTAAAAGATGACATTAATTTATCTATGACATCTTCTTTTATTTTTAATTTATTATCTACTAAACTTGAAGAACCTATTTTTAATATAATTCTTTTAACATCTTTAAAATCGCGCATATAAACCACCCATTTAAAAAATATAATTAATTATACAATTGAGATTTAACTTTTTCAATTATTGCTTTCATTCTTGTTTGCTTTTTAAAATATAAGCCAAATATTAAATCAATATTATTTTCTCTTGCAATTAATACATCATCTTTAGAATCAATATTATCAATTATACATATAATTTTATGATCATCACATAATTTTTTTACTTCATTTATATATTCAATCATTACCTTGTTAGAATCTAAAAAGAATATATCAGTATAATTATTATAAACATCATAAATATTATCAGATGCAATTTTAAATCCTAATTCCCTTAATTTTTTTATTGTTGTATTTGATGCATCAAAAACATATAAGCAAATATAATTTGTAGGAATTTTATAAAATCCTAATTGTGCTTTTATAAAATTATATAAATTATCTAAAATTGTTTCTTTAGATATTTTAATAAAGGTTAAAAAATAATTTTTAGAAACATCATATAGCATTTTTTGTTCTTTTATAACATTAGAAATAGTATATTTTTCCAAATTAACAACAATACCTCTTCTTTTAACAACAAAATCCATATATTTATAATCAATTTCATAATTATCTAAACTAGGATATGCCATATAACCAAAAACATTATTTTCTTTTAAATTAACAACCTGCTTATAAGAAATTCCAATTTTAGAATGATCTATTGCCTCACTTATATGAGTAACTAAGCTTTTTTCTTTAAATTTATTTTTATGTAATTCAGAATCAAAATGACAAATATGATTTGTTAAAGTATTTAATTCCTTTGAATCATCTAATGCATCATATGCATAATAAATAATTTTAGATGAATCATCAATTGTATTATTTTTAGATAATCTATAAACACCTGAATTAAATAATAAATCTACCCTTGAATTTAATTTAAATAATTCATCATGAACATAACTAAAAGCTTTTCTTAAAGATGAATCTATAACCCTTTTATCATTAATATCTTTAAATAAAACTGCATATCTATCTATTTCTAAATGATAAAAAGAAATTGTAAATCTATCTGAAAAATGTTCTTTAAATTTCTTTCCAACAGTATAAATTAATTGATTTGTAAAATTATATCCATATAAAGTTCTATATAAATCAAAATCTATTATATCAATTATAGCTAAAGAAAGTATTTTATCTTTATATAAGCTATCCAAATCAATTGTTAATTTAACTGGAGTATCTAATTTAGATATAGGATTTTGATATGCTAAATTAATCAAATCTAATTTATCATTTGATTCTATAGTTATATCTTCTATGATTGATAAAATTGATACTTCTCCATTATTTACCATTGGATAAAATGTTTCTTTAATCTTTTTTATAGAACTATCGCATTTATATGAATATTCAATTTTTAAATTCAATTTCATATTATTATATATTTCATTTTTTAATGCTTTATAATTAATTAAATCATAAGAATCAATTCTTGAATAAAAATCAATTGTTCTTATATCAGGTACAGATTCTAAAATTAATGATGCTTGTTCATTTAAATGAATATAGCCTTCAATTTCTTCTTTTAATCCTTGATTAAAATTATTATTTATAAAAAATAATTTTTTATTATTATATTCTAATTCATTTTGAGCAAGTGTTATTAAAAGCCTTGTATTAATCATCTTAGTAATTAATTTTAATGATTCATATGCCATATCTTTATTAATAAATTCTTCATCACTAAAATATGCAATAGAACCTATTGCTTTAACATCTTCTAATATTGGCATTGAAAAACCATAAGGTATTTCTTCATAAGGCTTTTGATTTACAATATTAATTAAATTATCTAAACAATTTTTATCTATGAATACTTCTTGTTCATAATTCATTGATTGAAAATTAATTGTATTTTCTAAATCATTAAAATTTAATTCTTTATCATAGCATCTTTCTTTTTTATAATATAAGCCTTTATATTTTCTATCAAAATATAATAAATATATTTCTTTAATATCATATTCATCTTCTATTGCTATACATATTTGACGGAAAATTTCTCTAAATTCTAAACTAATATTAATTGTATTTATAGCATCAAAAACATTTTCAAGCTTTTGATAATTTTCTGATACAATAATATTATTTATTTTTTTATATTCAATATTTAATTCCTGATTGATTTCTTTTTTTATAACAGGCTCATCAAAATTAAAATTAATAGTTGGCTTTATATCATCTTCTAAAATATTTAAATCCTTGTTTTCAATTTCAACCTCAGGAATAATTATTTCTTCTTTATTTTTTTTATTCTTTTTATTTTCTTTTTTTAAATCCTTTTTATAAGAATTAAATTTTTCTAATTTTAATTGATATTCATTTATAGAAACAATTGTGTTTGTCTTTTTATATAATTCTAATGCAGCTAAACAAAAATCTATAGAATAATCTAATTCATCTAAAGATATCAATTCATAATAATTAGATTCAACTATTGAAGCTCTTTTATAATCATTTAAAGCTAAATAGCTATTAATCATTATAGTTGCACATTTTAATTTATGTTTATTTTTTAAAAATTCTTCTTTTAAATAATTATTACCATCAGATACTGCTTTAGGATAATTTCTTTTCTCATATTGAATTATTATTTTATTTAATCCTATATCAGCTAATTCATCTAACATTAAATTTGATTGATAAAAAGATTCAACATCTTTAATTATTGATAAATATTTATCATATTCAAAAATATCAAAATAGATTTTTGATAATTCTATTTTAGCTTCTATTTGTTCATCTTTAGAAATATCTTCAGATAAATATTTTTCTAATGAATTTAAAGCATCATCATATTGCTTTAAAGCTAAATAATATTTAATTAAATCTTTTATATGTAAAACTGATTTAGAAATTGGTAGATAAGATTCTTTAATTTTTATATATTTTAATACTTGATCATATCTTTTTAAATCAAGACATAAATCAATAATTCCATCACATATAACAATAATTCCATCTAATAAAATAGAATTAAAATGAGGAACTATTTCATATAATAATTTTAAAGCTTCATTATCCTTACCTAAATAATGTAATATTTCTGCTTTATAGCTTAAAGCTTTAAGGTGTTCATATGAATATTTTGTTTGAAGCCCAATAAAAAAATCAATTTTTTTAATTGAGCTATTATTCTTATCAAGTTGTAACACCTCTTTTAATAACATATTATCACCATTCGTTTTTTATCTTTTTTTCAATAAAATTTTCTTTATAAAATATAATTTCTTCTTCATTTATAACTACATATCTTCCATCTATATATGCGCCTGGATTAATGAATTTAATTTTTTCATATTCAAAAAATAAAGGAATGTGGGTATGTCCAAAAAATACATAATCAACATTCTTTTCTCTTGCTAAAAATGTTAATCTAATTAAAGTTTCTTTAACATTATATAAATCTCCATGAGTTATTAAAACTTTTTTATTGTTTATATTAGTTATAATTAATTTTTCTCCATCATAATCACAATTACCTTTAACATAAATTACACCTTTAGCATCAAATATACCTCTATCACCTAAATGAATTATATAATCATATTCATTTAAATTAAAATCAATATTTCTATAATGATTATCACTTAAAACTAAAATCTTCATTAATAAGCTCACTAACCCTTCTTATGGCTTTAGCACGATGTGATATTTTATTTTTAACCTCTAAAGGCACCTCAGCAAAGGTTTTACCAAATTCAGGTATATAAAAGTGAGGATCATATCCAAATCCATTTGAACCTCTTGCATCATCTATAATAATTCCATCGCAGGTTTCTGTTACTTCTAGATGTGTTCCATCAGGATGACATATTGATATAGCACATGTATAATATGCATTCCTATTTGATATTCCTTTTAAATTTTTAATTAATAATTTATTATTATCTTCATCAAGGCCTGTACCTGAATATCTTGCTGAAAATATACCTGGAGCTAAATTTAAAGCATAAACGCAAAGACCTGAATCATCAGCTATTGCTGTAACATTTAAATCTTTAGCAACTTGAGATGCTTTAATATATGCATTTTCTTCAAAAGTATTCCCATTTTCTATAATTTCTTTTTCATATCCAATTTGTTTTAAAGATTTAAATTCTATATTATCATTATTAAATAAGCTTTGAAATTCTTTTACTTTATTTAAATTATTTGTCGCAATAACTACTGTTTTCATAAAAAATACCTCAATATAATTTTATCATAATTAGAAAAGCTTTTAAATTAAAAAAAATAGCTTTTATTGAGTTATTTACAAATATATATTATAATAATAAATGGTGATTAAATATGAAAAAATGTGTTTATCCTGGATCTTTTGATCCAATTTCTAATGGACATTTAGATATTATAAAAAGAGCTTCAAAACTATTTGATGAAGTTCATATTATTGTTTCTAATAATATTTTTAAAAAATCTTCTTTTACAATTGATGAAAGAATTGAATTTATAAAGCTATCAACATCTAATTTGCCAAACATTGTTGTTTCTGCATATGATGGTCTTACAGTTAATTATTGTAAAGAAAATGATATTAATATAATTGTTAGAGGAATGAGAAATTATTCTGATTATGAAAATGAATTTTCATTATTCCAATATAATAAAGATATAGATTCTTCAATTGAAACTGTTATATTATTACCATCAAGTAAAAATCAATTTGTATCTTCTTCTGCAATTAAAGAATTAGTCACATTTGGTGTAGATATATCTAAATATGTACCAAAACAAATTGCTGAAATTGTAACGAATAAATTAAAATAATTATTAACATAATAAAAAGGCATTTAAATGCCTTTTTGTTTTTTTAAATATTTAAGAATCATAAAAATGTTGGCCATTTTTAGTAATAATACGTTCTGTTTTTGGATATTCAAAAATATCATTGTTATTATTATTTTCTTCTAAATAATTTACAAATTCTTTTGCATACCATTTTGCCATTCCTAAATTATGCATAAGATAATTTCCACAATTTGTTTTTGTAGCACCTGGAACTTCTATAGCCTCTTCTACTGATTTAAAAGAATCAAGAATAATATTATATATTTCTTTTGCTGTTCGATTCCCTTTTAAAATTAAATAAAACCCAGTTAAACAACCCATAGGACCCCAATATATAACTTCATCTTTCCATTCATCATTATTACGTAAAAAAGTAGCGATAATATGTTCTAAAGAATGCATTGCTGCAACATCAATTACAGGTTCAACATTTGGTCTTTTAATTCTAATATCATATGTTGTAACTACTTGATCTTCTAAATAATCAATTCGACTAATAAAAATTCCTGGTATTATTTTTGTATGATCTATAGAAAAACTTTCAATTAATTTCATTATATTTTCACCTTCTTGCATAAAACTTTTAAACAATAATTTTATAAAAATATATAAAAATAAAGAAGTAAAAACCTTACCAAAGTCACTTACCTCTTTTTTTTATTTTATTTTAAAGAAAATAAATTGTCAATATTTATTAAAATATG
Source organism: uncultured Acholeplasmatales bacterium (assembly GCA_905236965.1). GTDB lineage: Bacteria > Bacillota_I > Bacilli_A > Acholeplasmatales > Anaeroplasmataceae > Anaeroplasma. Next base: position 15,112 of record CAJOQR010000116.1, read on the forward strand.
ATTTAAAATAATATTAATTTTCTAATCATTCGTTTAATCTTCTTTTATTCCATCTCTTCTACAATATATATGTAACATAATTTTTTCTTTATCAGCATTTGGATGTTTCTTTAACCAATTCATTAATTCTTCGCAGTCTTCATCGGTTTTACAATTATGAAAAACCACAATAAATGGTTCTTTGGTTTCTAAATATGGAACACCATTATTTTTAAAGTGATTCATTAATTCATCCATTGCTTTTGAACGTATAGGTGAATTACCCATAATTAAAACCTTCTTTCCAATCATCAGTTAATACTTCTAGTTAATCATG
>CAJOQR010000117.1 GCA_905236965.1 uncultured Acholeplasmatales bacterium
TATAAAGCTATGGGATAATTCAAAAAAATTATTTTTATCCATTTTAATTAATTCAATACTAGAAAATAATAGGGTTTTTATCAATGAATCAATAATATTATAAAAAGGAATAAATTCTTTATTTCTTTCTAATATTTCATACTTAATTATATTATCATCATGATATTGCCAAATATATTCTACTATATTTTTGCAATATTGTTTTATAGTAATAAAAATATTAAAAATAATAATTCCTATATCTTCTTTATATCCATAAGTAAAAACAATTATTTTAACAAATTCATCGATATTAATTTGAAAATCATATATTGATGATTATGATTGTCAGTTAATTTATTTTTTATTATTATTAACATTTATTTTTGTAATTCTTTTTTTCTGAAAATTTTATTATAAAATATCTTAAATAATCTTCTAAAATAAAATTTTTTTTATGTCATTATTATTTTATGAATAAATGATTTTTAAAAATTCAGATTTATTACATTATTTCATTTTGTAAAAATAGCTATAGTTGATATTATTCTTTGAAAATGTGGAAAACTATCATCCTTAACATTAATTTCAAGTCTATCTAATTCTTTATAATAGTTATCTTTAACTTTCTCTATCCTTTCTTTTTTGTTGTAATTTTTCTTGAGCAAATATTCATTTATTATAAATCATGGATTTATTTCTTCATTTATATAATTAATTACTTTATCTTAAATATATAATAGATTTTGGTAATTTCAATCCATTAAATAAAATAAGAGTTTTAGCATTAATATCTATCCTTCTTTTCAGAATAAAATTAAACTTTGCTTTATTGAATTCTTCCACATTAAATAAATTTAGCGTTCAATTTGCATGTAAAACCAAAATTTCTTTTTTTCTTTTTTGAATCAAAATATTTTCTTTTAAAGTATAAAAATTTTTTTATAAACAAAAACAAGAATGAACTATTTTGAACAACCCAATAACATTAGAATGAAAAATAAGGGTATGAAATAGACTCAATTTTTGCTTTGGATTTTATGAAAATAACTAAAGGATTATCACATATAAAAAATGATACGCCATCTAAAGATTTTCCATTTGTTAGTGAGTTTAGATAATCTTTAGTAACTGTGGAATAGAAAATATATAGATTAGCAAATCAATCTACTGGCTTAAAGCTTTTGTTGGATGATTTATATCATTTCCTTCTGTTTGACCATCTACTAATATCAATTTTGCATATTCGCCTCCCTTAATTGTAAGTGAAACAGTTTGATGTTTTCCGGTATATAGCTTAGGGGCCTCTTTTATATAATCAACTTTTTTATTTTATAAAACCATATTTAATGCCATAAAAAATATTTTATTTTCATCGCATTCCACTGCGGCTTTTTAACTGTTAATCTGATACTCAATGCTTGTGCATGCTAATTTATAATAAATATTAGCAGCATAGGATATATCTTCTGTTTTATCGCTTCCTAATTATTTTCTATAATTAATTCATAAAAATTTCTCAAAGTAACTAATAATTTATTAGTCATAGAGAATAATCTATTCATTATTTTTATAAAAATTATTTACTATTTTATGGTACAAAAACAAGACAATAGAAGCCGCAACTATGCTTTCCCATATAGTGTTTTCTAAATTAAATCCTTTTTTTTTTTCTAGTATCAATAACATCTTGAAAAGTATATATTAATTTAGATGGAGGCTCGTACTGTGCTCCATTTTGGAATAAATTAATTTCTTCCATTTGATGTATGATTCATGGGGATTCTCGCAATTTCCAATCAGTTGCTCCATCTAATTGATCATTTCTGATAAAAGCCTGAGAATCCCTTTTAGGTCAATAATATTGCCAAATAGTAAATCTATCATTAAATATTCCTATATTTTTCACTATTTTTATAAAATCTGTATTTAAATTTTGACCTAAATTATCAATAATATTTGCATCTAAAGCAGATAATTTTTCAATACAAAATTCAATTGAGATACAATTTATATCATTATTTTTACCACTAGATAAACTTGAATTATTTTTTATATTGTGAATTTTGTAATTCTCTTCAATTTTTAAATCAACAACAGCATTGACATAATTAAGTAAATCTTTATTTAAGCAATAATTTTTTTTTCATTATCTTTCTCTATAATTATATTATCATTTATATCTTTACCGCATATGTAATTTAAATAATTTTTAAGTTCTTCTTTACTTATATTTAAAAATCTATTATCAGCCTTCACCCTCCCAGTAATTCCATCATAATTAATTATTCTTTTTGATTGTTTCATAACAATATTACTATTATTATAATTTTTATTATTAAAAAATTTGTTAAAAATTATTTCATTAATAAACCTAATATATTCAAATGAATTTATATTATCTGTTTCTTCTAAGCTAAAATCTTTTAAATTTATATTATAAAGACTTTCATCATACATATCAGCAATAACTTGGACATCATCTTCTTCAAAAAATTCACTAATCCCATTAAATATTGAATCATAATCTATATTTTTTTATTGGTCAATTACTTTTTTATTGAATCTCATATATTATACTAAATATAATTACAGTAAGTATTTTGTAAAAAGAAAAAAAGAAAATAAAAGAGTTGTATTATCTTTATCGGGAATACTTACTTTAAATATATTAATAGTAAATTGTTTGCATACAACTTCTTATATAGTATTTAATTTAGTAATAAAAAATGATAAAACATATTTTTATAGACCAAATAAAACACCCATAAATATCTGAAGTTTGCTTGTAGGGAATCCATCAAATTATAAACCTTGATATTTGCAAGGCTTTTTATTAATATTTTTTTCAATGAATCAAGATTTAATATTTTTTTTTCTAAAAAGGGATAGAAAAGATAAAAGATTTATTTTTATTCTTGTAATTTTAATTTTAGTATATATTTATCAATTTTGTATTACTTTAATTTATAGCAATTTGAAACTTATTGGAATAAATGAAAAAGTTTGTTATATTGCAAAATA
>CAJOQR010000118.1 GCA_905236965.1 uncultured Acholeplasmatales bacterium
AAAAATAATTATTTTTTTCTTTTTTTAATTAATTTAATTTTTAATTAATTATAATTAAAATTTAAACTTATTTAAGAATAATATAATTCATTTTGAGCTCTATTATAATGAATTGTTTTATTTTTCTTTAATCCAAATTCAAGCAAATTTTTTTTATTAGGAACACTTAAATAAATAATATGAGGGTCATTTGGTACACCACCATTTTCAACAACTTTTTCAATTTTAAAAAAAGAAAAAGGAGGAAAAATAAATTCTCTTTCTCCAGCATTAACTGAATGCTCCTCTACATCAACACATGGAGTTGAATTTGAACTACTTTTACAAATATAGTTAATCATTAAAACTATAGAAACGTCATTTGGGGTTAGATCATTTATATTAATAGCGGTGGTGGTTGGAAAATTATATTTTGAAATATCTTTCTCACTTGTTGAAGTAAAAGCAGGATAGCATACTAATTCTCCTTCTAATATTTTATATAAATAGAAATCTGATAATTTTATTGTCATTTTTCTATAAAATGTTTTTGAGTAAAATACACCATTGTTTTTATCATCTCTAGCAAATTTGTATAAAGCATAACTAAAAGGCCCTGCAAAATATTTTATTTTATCAAATTCTCCTTCATCACAATTTCTGAGCCACTTATTTAGTGAATAACATAAAGGAGTTTCTCCTGTATAAGCTTCTATAAATTCTTTTACTGTCCCATTAGTAACCCTATTTACCCAACTAATAATATTATCCTTCTCATCTGCATCAGAAGAATATATAAAATTATTAAAGATGTTTTTATATGAATTTTCATAAGTCATCGAATAATAATTAGAATTAAAAAATTCAGCTAATTTTCTGTGTAAATTAATATATGTATCCTTGTACTCATCAAATGTAATCATTTTATTACCTATTATTTTTGAATCATTATATATATTAGAATCATTTAGATTGGAAAAAATCCCACTAAAATTATTTAGGACATGCTTCAATTTTGAGTATTTATTTTTAAGAGGAATATATTTATCAACATAAAAACAAAAAATAATAGCATTATCTATTAATGATTGGCATATTGGAATGACTTTATCGGCAGCTCTTCCTGAAGTTACTAACGTAAATTTTCCATTCATATATGTAGAATTTAATTTATTAACCAAATAATTTAATGAACTGATATTATTAACAGCAAAAAATGCCCCTTTTATTTTATTTTTGAATTGCTTTACATATCCATAATTTTCTGAGCCATATGACATGTTTTCATCATAGTATATTAGATGTACTTTTTTCATTATTTATTATTCTAAAAATAATCTCTTAAGTATTTTTTATTTTAAAAATAGTTTAATTTTTTTATTTATATTTTCTATTTTTTAAGAATAAACTAAATAAAATGTCCTTAGAAAGTGAAATCAAAGAAAAAATAAAGGTAAAATAATATTCATAAATATTTATTTTTAATATTGCAGTCTTTAGAACAAAAAATTAATTACTATTTTGATAATGATGGTATTTTATTAAATAAACAGTCAAATATGAAAATTGGAAATGTTACCGAAGAGGAGTATAAAGATATTTCAAATTATGCTTCAAATTATATCTTACATAAATTAATTGTCAATTATGAATTAAAACCATTATATGTTCCTTTCAATTCAAACAATTATTGTATCAGAGATAAAACTTTGGATCAATGCATTGTATTAGCTTCAAAAGATATAGAATATAATCAAAAGTGTTTAATTTTAATTCATGGTTCAGGACATGTTAAATTAGGTGTTTGGTCAAATAAGGTATGCATAAATGAAGGATTAAATACTGGTTCTATGCTTCCTTTTGTTCAAATTGCTAAAAATAAAGGTTATTCAATATTAATAATGAATCCTAATGAAAGATTTGGACTTGATGGAAAAAATAAAAATATTTTTAAAAATATGAAAGAGCATTGCGAATACGTCTATAAAAATATAATTCATCGAAATAAGAATATTAAAGAAATATATTTTATTTCCCATTCATTCGGAGGAGAATGCAATGTTGAAATACTAAAAAAATTTGAAGAAGACTTATTA
>CAJOQR010000119.1 GCA_905236965.1 uncultured Acholeplasmatales bacterium
ATTAAAATATTTATACTAAACTATTTATAGTTTAGCATAAAAAATATTTATATAAAATAAAAATGTTAGTAAGCTACTAACATTTTTTAAATAAATTTACCAAATTATAATTCTTTTATCTTTTTCAATATACATTAAATCTTTTTCACATACATTAAATGTTTCATACCATTCGTTAAAATTTCTAGGTGGTATATTAGCTCTTAATTTAGCTGGTGAATGGACATCATTTGTTAATAATAAAGCAATATATTCTTCTTTAGCTTTCATGCACCATATCTTTGCCCAATTTTTAAAATATTTTTCAAAATCAGCTTCTTTAATAGTATGCATAATTGCTAAAGTTACAGCCATACCACCATTATCTGCTATATTTTCAGACACAACTAATTCTCCATTAACTTTTCCATTATGATATTCAATTCCATCAAATTGTTCTATCATTTTTTGAGTTAATTGTAAAAAATTATTATAATCTTTTTCACTCCACCAATTACATAAATTACCAAATTCATCAAATTGTGCACCATTATTATCAAACGCATGAGATATTTCATGGCCTATTACAGCACCTATTCCGCCTAAATTTTCTGATATTGATTGATCAATTGAATAAAAAGGCTTTTGTAAAATTGCGGCAGGAAATGTTATATCATTTGAAGATGGATTATAACATGCATTTACCATATGTCCAGGCATTTGCCATTCTGTTCTATCAACTGGTTTATATAATTTATCAAAATTATTTAACAATAAAATTTTATTAATATCTAAATATGATTTTAAAAGTGAATCTTCTTCTTTAACATTTATTTTTTCATAAACTTTATTAATAAAATCTGGATAACCCATTTTTATTTCAATTGTTGATAATTTTAAAATTGCTTTTTCTTTTGTTTTATTTTCTAAAAATTCATTATTCTTTACTCTTATTTTATACATATCAATTATTTTTTTAACTAATGAAATAATATCTTTTTTGGCTTCTTCACCAAAATATGTTCTACCATAATATACTCCAATTGGTTCTGAAAATAATCTTGATGCTAATTGATATGCTTGTTTTTCTATTACAGGATTTTTTTCAACACCTGTTAATGCTTTTTTATATGTTGTTGATATTTCATACATTTCTTCTGATAAGAAATTTGATGCTTGAATTAAGGTTTTTACATAAGCCCAATGCTTATATAAAATAAAATTATTTTCATTAAAATAAAAATTAAATTCTTTTATTGCTTTTAAATCATATACAATTACTTCTTTTGGTAATTTATCATATAATGATTTTAAAAATTTTTTAAAATCTAATGGCTTTAAATAATTTGATACATCATCTAAATTCATTGGATTATTATTTTTAACATAATCAGCCCATTCTAATTGACTTTTAACCTTTTTAGCAATAAGTGAATCAAATTCTAAAGTATCTTTTAGATAAATTTTTTGTTCTTCTTCTGTTAAATTTGTAAATTTTAAAGCATTTTCTGCCATACTTTGCCAAATAGATAATAAGGCTTTGCCAGCTTCATTATCTTTTTCATAATAAGTTGTATCAGGAAGAATAATACTTGGGCCTAATATAATAAATGAATTTAGTTTTGCATCTCTCATATCTGCTGTAACGCCACATTCAAATGGTAAAGGTAAAGAATTTAATAATAAATCCTTTAATTTATTATTTAAATCATTTATATCCTTTATTCCATCTATAAATTCTAATATTTCTAATAAAGGCTTTATTCCATCTGAATTTCTTTTATTTACATCTAATACTTTTTTATAAATTAAAATAGCATCATTCATTTCTTTAATAGAAGTTTCTTTTTTGCCTTCATTAAATTCTTTAAAATCATTCATCAATAATTTTTCAACATTTATATCTAATTCAGAAAAGCCTCCAGCTGTTGGTCTATCAGCAGGAATTTTAGCATCTTTAAGCCAACTCCCGTTAACTGATTCATATAAATCATCTTGAATTCTTATATTTTCCATTTTATTTTTCCTCTTTTTTTAAATATTCTTTTAAATTATTAGAGCCACATTTAGGGCATATTTTATTTTTTGTTAATGCTTTATTACATATAGGACAGCCATAATTTTTTATGGATAAAAAATTATTTATTTGATGTTCATGATAAATTATATCAAAATCAAATTCATTCTTACAATCATTACATATATAATGCATAAATTGCCTCATTATAAATCAAATAAAGTAAAATCATTTACAATCCATGATTCTTGATTGGCTTCTTTTATTTTATCATTTTCTTTATAATTTCCAATCAAAAATGGTGAATTATCATCATGATTTTTATAATTTAATATAACTTCATTTGAATTTCCATTTGCATAACAATATTTGCATAAATGCATACAAGAATTATAGTATCCTATATCATTTGATAAAAAGCAAGAACAATAATTTTTTCTTGCTTGCATTAAGCTTTTAGGCTTTAATTTTTTATTAATTGCTCTTTCATAATCTTCTAATCTCATACAGCCATTAATATCTACACCATATTCTTTTAACCATTTTTCTTTTGAGCATAATCTTAAATCCATATTATATTTTTTAGCAATTTTTATAAATTCTTTAGTTATATATATTTTATTATCATCTTCTAAATCTAAAATTTCAGGATGATTCTTCTTTAATTTTTCATAAAAATCAACAAATCCATAAACTGCTATATTTGTATAATTATATAATTTTGAACAAATGTATTCAAAAGTTTTTATATGATAATTTATGGTATATTTTTCATTTATTATAATAGGTGTATATCTAAATCCAATTGCGTTTTTACCAATTACATTTGATAAATATTGAAAATCTTTTATAACATCATCAATTAAAGGAACATTGGGTTCTATATCTTTTTCAAATCCTGTAATTGTTATATACCAAAATTGACCAAAAGGTTTTAATACATCTAAATATTTTAACATTGGTCTTGGATTTTTAGTGCAAAATCCTATAACATCAACAACTTTAGGATCTAATATAAATTTTGTAACTAAATTAGGATAATATGGGTTTCTTACTAAAACATATCCTTCCCTAATTCTTTTTATAAACCACTTTGAATAAAAAGCTGGTATATCTGTTCTTTGTCCTGTATTAATTATCATTTTAATTATTCAATTAATTAATTGAATTCCTCCATATAAAATTTATTTTATTAAAAATCCTTTAAATAAATTTTTATTCTAATTGAAAAATATTTTCTATAATCTATAGAAGATATTCTAGCTAATAATTTCCCTGCATCCATTAATCTAGAAAATATTATTTTATCTTCTTCTGGAATATAACCTAATTTTTTAGATTTTTATCATATATTACAATACTATTTTCATTAAATTTATTAACTTCTCTTATAATTTTTTTAAAATACAATTCTATAAAATTATTATTCTATTTTCTATATTTGAATATTTCAATCCTAAATCACCATGTAGGTAATCCATTATATATGATATTAATACCTCATAATCAAGCAATTGGGTATCAAAAATAAGATTGTTATTAACAAACATATTACATCCATCTCCACCAGAAAGCAATAAAAAATCATGAGATGCTATAGTATATGTCTTTTCTAAATTTAATGGGTTATATATACCATTTTCTAAAACCTCTATATTAGATACTCTTCTTTGGCCTGAAACTCTAATAAATTCCTTATTTTCATTTTCCTCTACACTAGATGTAATAGATGTATTAATACTATATCTAAGGCCTGAGACTGATGCAAATCCACCAAATTCTCCTATAGGACCTAAAGAATCTTTATATTCACTTTGTGTATATCTAGAACAAAATTCTAAATAATCACTTATTTGGGCACCTGTTGCTTCTACAACAATTATTTTATTTCCAAAAGGATGAACGCTTTGTAAATCTGCATATGTAATATCGCCAGAATTAATATTTGCTCTTATTCCTCCACCATTTACAATTCCAATATTTGCACCTGTTGTAAGTCTATAAGCATCAGATATTAAATTTCCAATTTGTGTTTCTCTACATCTTACAATTCTAATTCCATCTGAATCAGTTATTTTTAAATCAATATCACTTTTTGCAACGACCTTATTACCAATAGAGTTTATTTCTTCATTATAATTTGAAATTATTTCATCTACAAATGAATCTTTGCCATCAAATTTATTTATTAATGATATAGTTATATTTCCTTTTTGAGTTATAACAAGCTTTCCAAATTCATTAAGCTTTGTACCAGCATTACATAAAGGAACATATAAATCATCTTTATCCTTATAATAACTACATTCAATACTCTTATGCGAATGTCCATCAAGTACTGCTGAAACATTTGATAAATTTTTTATCAAATCAATTGCTCCATAATCCTTATAATTATCTCCATATCCAATATGAGATAATAATATTACATATTTACAACCATTTTCATAACATAAATCAATATTATCTTGAACACATGAATAATATTGATCTAAAGTATCATTTGTAAATGAATATACATATTCACCATTTTCTTTAAAATTTTCAGGATTTGATTCAATCGCTGTAGTTGGTGTAGTTATGCCAACAAATCCAATTTTTGTTTTTCCATATTCCATTATTTTATATGGCTTTACATCTTTAAGCTTATCATTGCCATTACCAGTATATTTTATATTGCATGATAAAACATCGCCATTAAATAATTCTATAGCCTCACCAAGAGCATCCACTCCATAATCAAATTCATGATTACCAAGTGTCATCATATCATATCCTACTTCATTCATTATATTAATAATATATTTACCTTTAGAAACACTTCCTATCATATTTCCTTGTATTGCATCACCTGAATCTACTAAGGTCACATATTTATTATTTTTTTCTAAATAATTTTTATATGCTTTTAAAGATGAATATCCCAAATTATCATCAATTCCACAATGAACATCTGTAGTAAATAAAATATTTATATCCTCATATGAGGCATTATTACAACTTGATATAGTTATTAAAAATATGCAAATTGAAAAAATCATCAATATATTTTTTAGTTTTTTCATACTTCTTTAATATAATCAAATTGTACTTAAGATTATACATCCTCCTTTTTTTATAATATATTTTTTATTGTTATGAGTACAACATAACTTTCATATTATCTTTTATAAAATATAGTATGTTTCATTTTTTCTATAAAGAACATTTAAATTTTTGTTTATAGCTTTCTAATATAAAAAATATTAATTATGAAATTTGTAATTTCTACAATATAAACAAATAAATTGTTTTTTTATTCAAATTCTAATTGAAGCAAAACATATTCTTTAAAGCGAGGTAGACTAAATGCTAGCTTACCCCATCCATTTTTTACTAATAAACCTTTTTTTAATAGTTTATCTCTATATTGGGATATATTTTCTTTATTTAAATCTAAATCTACCATTACACCAGCAATAGTTCCATCTTCACTTTTAGCAAGAGAATTTATTATTTTTCTTTCAACTGTTGGCAAATCAAAATATATTTTTTCATATACATATTCTCTTAAATATCTATCAAATTCTTTAATAGTTATTCCATCAAGCATCTTTTTATTGCTTTCATATAATATATATCCTAAAACTTGATATGCAAAAGCATAACCATTTGTTAGCTTTGCAAGTGCAACTGCATCTTCTTTTGTTGTATTTAAAATATCTTGGAATGATTTTGCAATATTTATTAAACTTAAAGAACCAACATTAACTTGCGGAGTTCTATATAAAAAAGTCAATGATTTTTTATTTTGTAATGTTCTAATATTTTCATATAAGCCTGTCATTAACAAAAATAAAGGATATTCTTTTCTAATAAATATTTGATATTGTTGAACAAAAGTTTTGGAGTTTTGATTACCAGAAACATCATCAATACAAATTAAAACCTTTTTGTTCTTTTTTAGTAAAATGTCAAACATTCTTTCAAGTAAAGTTATGACATTTGATATTTGATTATCACCACTTAATGAAATTGATATACCTTGAAAAGAAAAACTAAATTCTTTCTTTACAAATTTATATTTATATTTGCACTTTTCATATATGCTAGATGCTAAATATTCTAACATATCAGTTTCAGGATTTAATTCAACAATAATCCAATCATCTAAATCATCAAAATATTTACTTAATCTTGTTAATAAGACAGTCTTTCCTGATCCTCTAACCCCTGTAATTAATTTTGCAATAGATTGAGGATTAGGATTTAAAAAGTCATCTTTTATTTCATCATAAATATTTGAATTAGAAATTATTGTTTTAGGTTCTTTACCAAATGTTAATGAAAAAGGATTCTGATTCATACTTTACATCTCCATTCATACTTTATCATACTTTTATTTTCCATTCATACTTTATCATACTTTTTTACGCTTTTCAATATAAGCACAAAAATTTTATTCATTTTATCATGCTATCTTTTTAATTTTTTTGCTAAAAAATAATTAATATCACATTTAAATATAAATCAAATGTATTTGCAAATCATTTTTGAATTTTGATATTCATAAGAAAATAATTTTAGAAAGTTTTCCATTTTTTTACAAGAAATTTTATGGGTTTACCCTTAAAAAATTCAGTTGTTTTGAAAAAAATTGATTATATTAAAGATTTTACGATTTAAAAAACACCAATAAAAAAAATGAAAATATACAATTAAACGTATAAATTCATCCTTTTTTTACTTTTTTAAGTATTTAAAGATATTATGATAATTTAATTATTTTTTGAATAATATTACTATAATCTCTTTAACTAATACTATAACATTACAATAAATAAGGATTATCACTTAAATGATTTATACAAAATTCAATATCATTTATTATTTTTTCTATATAATATTTTGGTGCCTTATTATTATCCATATATCTTTATTCCATCCTTCATTATTTATCTTAATAAATCTTGATTATTATCTAATTGATTAATATTTAATAAATCAATTTTTTTATGTAATGATTGTCTTAATTCTTCAATTAATCCAAAATAATCTAATCCAGTGATTTCTGTATCTATCAATAAATCAATATCACTAGAGGGAGTTGCCTTATTTTTAGCATATGATCCAAATAAAAAACAAAAATTAACTTTATACTTAGAAAGAATATTAGATACTTCTTTTTTAATATATTCAATATTTAAAACACCATGATCTTCATCAATTAAATTAATTTCTTTTAATCTATAAATATAATAACTTAATTTAGCATCACTATCATCTTCTAATGCCTCATATTTCTGATAGGTTCTTCTAGAAACATTGAGCATGTTAGCTACCTCAATTTGTGTTAAATTAAGAGATTCTCTAATTTTTTTTAATTCATTCATAGCTATCACCCATCTTGATTATATATTTTTTTGCGCATTTATTTTATTACTAAGGCGCAAATTTTACGCATTTGCATATAGATTTGTAATGAGATATGCTCGATTATTTTACGGCTTGAAAAATAATCATTCGACTTGATTTAAATTTTTATTTTTGTTGTTTTCGTCACGAAATCATTAATATGTGCCTCCCACACACTGCACATCATACCATCAACATTAAAATATACTTTTATCATAAAAAACTCCTATCCTAACGCAACATCTAATACCATCATTAAAACAAAACCAACAGCTAAACCAATTGTTGCAAGATTTGAATGATTTCCCTCATTAGCTTCTGGTATTAATTCTTCTACTAC
>CAJOQR010000120.1 GCA_905236965.1 uncultured Acholeplasmatales bacterium
CCTAAACAAAATTTTGAAAATAAAGCATCAATTAATTCTTGAGGATATGCATCTCCTGTTATTTCTCCTAATAAATCAAATGCTTCTTTAATATCTACATCAATTAATGCAATATCAATTCCATTTAAAATGCCTTCTTTAGCATTTTTTAAAGCTTCATATGCTTTTTCCATTAAAGATACTTGTCTATCATTATTTAAATATTTATCATCATCTACATTAAAATTAGATATATTAGTTATTTCATATATTCTATCAGCTAATTGTTCTAATCCTTCTTTATTTAAAGCAGATATATATATAACATCATCTAAATTCCATTTAGGCTTTAGATCTGATTTATTCGCAATAAGAATTCTTTTTTTATTTTTAGTTAATTCTAATAATTTATAATCTTCATCTGTTAATTTTGATGATGAATCTAAAACTAATAAAACTAAATCTGCTTCATTTATTGCTTTTTCACTTCTTTCAATTCCAATTGATTCAACATAATCATCTGATTTTCTTATCCCAGCTGTATCAATTAAATGAAGAGTTATATTTCTAATATTAAGCATTCCTTCTACTAAATCTCTTGTTGTACCTGCAATATCAGAAACAATAGCCTTATCCTCATTAAGTAGCATATTTAGAAGGCTTGATTTACCAACATTAGGCTTACCAACAATTGCTGTTTTAATTCCTTTAACTAAAACAGTTGAAATTGTTGAATTATCTAATATTTCTTCCATTTCCTTTAGCATATCTATTATTATTGGTAATAAATATTTATGTGTAACCTCTACGCTATCTTCATATTCTGGATAATCAATATTTACTTCAATTTCTGCTAATAATTGTAAAATTTTTTCTCTAAAATTTTTAATCATATTAGTTGTTTTTCTTCTTAAAGAATTAGTTGATGATTTTAGCGCTAATTTATTATTAGCAGAAATTATATCCATAATTGCTTCAGCTTGTGTTAAATCTAATTTCTTATTTAAAAAAGCTCTTTTAGAAAATTCGCCTCTTTCTGCTAATCTAAAGCCTTTCTTTAATAATAATTTTAAAATTTCTGATGTAACAAAAGCGCCACCATGACAATTTATTTCTACACAATTTTCACCATCAAAAGAATTTGGAGCTATAAAAATATTACATAAAACCTCATCTATAACCTCATCATTATTAACAATATATCCATGATGAATTGTATGAGATTGACATTTTAATAAATTTTTACCTTTAAAAACATTATTAACATATTCAATTGCATTAGGACCTGAGCATCTTATTATAGAAATAGCACCAGTTCCATAAGGTGTTGCGATTGCACAAATATTATCTAGCATAATTATTAACTCCATTCTAGATTATTATACAACAAATTAAAAATTTTAAAAACTAATTAATGCTTTCTTCTATAAAATACTATACCTAATGAAATTATAATTATAATGCTTATTCCTGATATTATTATATAAATATATGAATTATTATTTTCTTCTTTTAATGGTATTGAATAATCAATTTGATTAGATATATTTTCATCTAATTCATTTTCTAAATCATTATCTTTTACATTAATTGTATCTTTATATATTCCATTTTTTGTAGAAATAATTAAATCATAATCTCCTGTAATATTAGGTGTTTCAAAATATGATGATGTTAATATTAAATCATCTAATGATTCAATTCTTCCACTTTGTAATAATATTAATGAAATATCTTCTTTTGTTAATTCTTGATCCTTTCCAACACTAATTGTATATTTAGGGGCATATATTTCTGGATAATCATCATCATATATTTCTAATTTTAATGTAGATGATGCTATATTATTAGATTTATCTTTTGCAGTTATTTTAAAATTATAAAATCCAACCTTTGTAGGATTATTAAAATATAAATCAGTATCTTCAATATCAATTATTAAATCTTTACCATCAATAACATCTTTTGCTGATACATATTCTAATAATTCATTTATATCATTTATAGGATGTGTTGATGAAGCTATGGCATCTTTTAAAATAAAATATGGTGCAACATCATCATATACAGTTATTTTTATAGATTTAATTGTTGAATTTAAAGCTTTATCAGTTGCCTTTAATGATACTATATATTCACCTGGTTTATTCTTATTTAAAGTATATTCATCTAAAATTATTTCATAATCAAAGTCTGAAGAATCATCTTTTATTTCAAATAAATCAATTAAATTTTTTATTTCTTTATAATAAGGCGTTAAAACATCATTTGAAATAATTTCTGGTGGATTAATATCTGTAACTAAAACATATGCATCTTGAAATGTAATATTTCCTGAATTATCCTTTACCATTATTTTTAATTTATATTTTCCAATATCAATTTTATCTTCTTCTAATTTATAATTTGATGATACTATTATAGCATTTGATGAAATATCTCCTTCAGTATAATCATAAATAATTAATGAATCTAAAATATCTTTTTCTTTTAAAGGAGATACTACATTTGTAACAAAATATAAATCATGCCCTTCATATATTTTATTTTCATTTATAATTGTTCCAATCAAGCAGCTTAAGCCAAAATCAGATCCATCATATAAGCATGATGTAACGTTATTTTTAAATACTGTATCTTCTAATTCATATATATGTTTATCAATATAAGCTGTAAAAATTAAATTTTTTGTATTAAAATATTCATTTAAATCTATTTCTTTACAAATAATATTATGTGGATCATCTGATAATGTTGTTTCTGTATAATAAATTATTTCATCTCCAAATTTAACTAAAGCACTAAAAAAAACAGAATTCATACCTTGGTATTCAATATAAATATCTTCACATATTGTAGGATCATTTACTGCTTCTATTGTGCCATGCCAATATTGTCCACCTTTTTCTATTCCATATGTTATTGAGCATTCATCTGCATAATAATAAAAATTTGTATTAATTAATTTATCCTCAGGACATCCAGCAATATAATTAAAAACTGACATATCAAAAATTTGATATATATTTTTATTATTATAATTCCAATCATCTAAAATAGTCGCATTTGCATTTATAAATATCATTGGTATGAAAAACAATAAAATTATAAAAAATATATTTTTCTTCATAAATAAAAAAACCTCCAATTTTTGTATTTATTAAATAATACGCAAATTGAATAGTTTTTTAAAAAATTTTTTTATTATTTATTTAATAATTTGCTTTACCTTCTAATTTTATATATTCATCATATAATTTTAAGCATTCTATTCTATCTAATTGATTTGATATTTTTATTTTATTTTCAATTAAATTATAAAATTCTTCATCTCTAAAGCCTAATTTATTTGTATCTATAATAGAACATCCATAATATATTTTTTTTATATTAGACCATAAAATTGCACCATAACACATTGGGCATGGTTCACCTGTTGTATATATTTCACATCCAGATAAATCAAATGTATCTAAATTTTTACATGCATCAGTTATAGCTTCAACCTCACCATGACATGTTGGATTTTTCTTTAATAATACTCTATTATGACCTCTTCCTACAATTTTACCATCTTTAACAACTACAGCTCCAAATGGGCCACCTTCTTTATTTTTGATACCATATTTTGCTTCTTCTATGGCAACAAACATAAATTCATTCATTTTTTTAAAACTCCTCTAATTCTTTTTTATATTGTAATAATATTTTATTTAATTCATTTTCAAAATAATCATTTGAAAAAATATCTAATTTATTGATATATATTTCTAAAACATCTTTTATACCCCATAAATTAGCAATTCCTTTTATTTCATCAAAGCCATAATTTTTATCAATTGTACCACCACTTGTTGAAACATATAATAATTTTTTAGCATTAACTAATCCTACTTGACCATTATCTATATATTTAAATAAATAATTAGGCAGCATAACATTTTCTAAAAATAATTTTAAATATGAAGGATAACTCATATCCCATAATGGGGCAGATATAATTATTCTATCTGCTTCTTTTATTTTTTTAGCATATTTTAATGCAAGATTATCATATATACCATTATCTCTTTTTTCTATAATTTTAAAATCAATAGGTTTAAATGGGATTTCATATGTTTTTATTCTTTCAATTTCATATTCATTTTTAAATAATTTTATTATTTCATTTGTTAATTTTAATGTTCTTGAATCATCCTTTAAGCAAGAATCTATAAATAATAATTTCATTTATCATATTCTCCATATTCACATCCAACATTTTTTACACTTAAATCTGCAATTAATTTCATCTTTTTATATAATTTTATATTGCCAAAGCCATTTCCACCATTCCAAAGCTTATTATGTCTTTTCATTCCATCAGGAGATTCATAATTAACAAAAATCATATCCTTTTTATAGCATTCGATATGTGTTTCCATTAAATATCCTTTTCTTTTTTGGCTAATATCCCATATTATTAATTCATTAGTTTCTATAAAATTAAATTTAGTTTTAGTTTTATGCCAAAATTTAGAAAAATTGAATTCATATTCTAATCCTTCTAAATATAAAGCCCCTAATAATTTTCTATTAAAAGGAATAAAATAAATTTTAGGTCTTCCTCCACCTATATCAAATACAGAATTATTTAATTGCTTTTGATTTATATTATCATAAATATTATTAGATGATAACCAAACCCAAGGTGAAGTAAAATTAGAACCCCAATTTTTATCAGCATATCCATAGGATTTATCTTTTTTTACTATATATTTTTTATCATTTAAAAATATTTCACCTTCAAATGTTGATTTCATTCCTTCGGCATGCCAATACATTTCAAATGCTTTTATTTTTCTAAATAAAGCACTTGTTCCATATCCAACATTAAATGCTATTTGCTTTTCTATTTTTAATTCCCATTTCATATGACCATCATCTGACATATATTCAAAATGAGTTTTTGAATCAGTAACTAAAATATCACCTTTAATTAATTGTTCTGATGCAAAAAAATCATTAGATTTTAACATATATGGTTTTTTATTTATAATAACATCATTTATTTTATACATTTTGTTTAATTGAATACTATTTTCGCCCCAACAGCCACATTTTACCATTACATAAGATGGAATTTCATTTAACCTTCCATAAGTGACTTTATCAGGCGATATTTTAGGGTTAATAATATAATATTCAATGAAAAAAGGAACCTCATTACCTAATTCATCTATAGCAGTAAAGGAATGCCACCACCAATCATAGCCTTTCTTTTTAAATCTGCCATTTAGCATATAAGCATTTTTACTAATACTTTTTTTATTAAACATTTTAAAACATCTTCTTTTTTAATTATTAAATAATTATTTTTCTCCTTCAACAACAATCCAAGTTGTATTTTCTTTTAAATGAATTTTAATATTTTTAAATCCAGCAATACTAAATAAATCTTCAAATTTTTCTTTAGTTGGATTATATAAATTATATTTTGATATATTTAATATAGTATCAAAATCTAAATGACCATTATCATATATATCAGCAATTAATATAAATTTTCCGCCTTCTTTTAAGACTTTTTTTATTCTTTGTAATGCTTCAATATGATTTTCCCAAAAATAAAAGCTTTCTATAGTAACAACTGCATCAAAATAATCATTATCAAATGGTAGTTCTAATACATTAGCTTTAAATAATTTTAATCTATTAAGATCATATTCTTTTTGATTAAATTCCATTGATTTTTTTATAGCTGTTAAAGATATATCTATACCATAAACTAAATTATTAGTCATTGATAATAATTTTTTTAAAGCATTACCACCACCACAGCCAACATCAAGATAAATGCCATCTTCTTTTTTATTTAAAAAGCTTAATCCAAATAATGTTAAATCATCATGAGATTCATTCATTCTATCTAGCATAGCTAATCCAGCCTCACCCTCTGGATTTTTAGGATTTCCTAATTCAGTTATTTCTTCTTTTTTTAATTTAGATAAAATATCTTTTGTTGATGCTTCCATAAAATAATTACCTCTCTTAAAAGGATTTATTATTGGATCATCTATTTTTTTAAAACCAAATGATTCATATATATGGATTGCTTTAAAGCATTTAGTATTTGTTACAATTTCAAATAATTTAGCACCTTTTTTTATAGCATATTTTAATGCTTCATTTAAGCATAATTTTCCTGCGCCCTTTCCACTTCCTAAATTTCTTGCGGCAAAATAAGAAATTTCCCACATATCATTTCTTAATGGTTCTGTTAATATGCATGCTAAAACATCATCATTATCATCTAATGTAAAAAATATATTAGCACCATTTTTTATAGAATTATCAATGTTATTTAAAAAAATTTCATCTTCTCTTTCTAATTTAAATAATGCATTTATCCAAGCTAAATTAAGTTCAATGAAATCTTTTTTATATTTTTTATCATAACTAATAACTTTCATAAAGCCACATCCTTAAATTAAATTTTTATATTAATCATCATTTTTAATTTTTTTCTTTATCAATAATATATTTTTTTCATTAATTCTATTATATGAAATACTATCAGCAAAATTTTTTACAATTAATATACCTAATCCACCTTCTTTAGCATTAACATTTTCAATGCCTTTTGATTCTGTTTTTAATGGATTAAATTCTGATCCTTTATTTATAAAGGTCATTATTAATTCACTTTTATTTAAATTATAGCTTAATCTTAATAAAAATAATCCTTTTTCTCCATCATATGCATATTTACATGTATTTGAATATAATTCATCTATTATTAATTCTATTTTACTACTTATAAATTCTATATTATTTTCTTTTAAAAATTCTTTTTCAAATTCTATAACTTTATCAAAATCATTTAAATCTGCATTTTCTATTTCAATTTGTTTAGTAATAAATGTATCTCCTTGATATTCTAATAATAAAAATGTCATATCATCAGCTTGAGGTGCATCTTTTACAAAATAATTTATATCATCTTTTAATTCATATTGTAATTGAATAAGATTATCAAAATCTTTTTCATTATAAAATTTTATTAATCTTTCTTCTCCATAAAATGCTCCATCACTATTTCTAGCTTCTGTAATACCATCTGTATAAAGAGTAATTATATCTCCTTTTTTTATTTTAATTATTTCATCTTCTAATTTTAATTCTTCAAAAGCTCCTAAAACAAATCCTGATTTACATTCTAAATATTTAAAATGATGCTTCGAACCTATAATTGGTCTATTATGTCCAGCATTTGAATATTCTAAAATGCCTGTTTTAATATCTAAAATAGCTAAAAAGCATGTAACAAACATCTTTGCATCATTTCCATCACATAATACTTTATTAACGTTTTCTAAAATTTCACTTGGATGCTTTCCAGAAATAGCATATGTTTTTATTGTTGTTATAGCCTTCATCATAAACATTGCTGCAGGAATACCTTTTCCTGATACATCACCAATTGTTATAGCGATATGGTCTTGATCTAATTTATGATAATCATAAAAATCTCCACCAACCTCTTTAGCGGCACTTAGTTCAGCAACAATTTCTATATCCTTTCCTGTAACAAATTCATTTGGCAAGGCTTTTAATTGAATTTCTTTAGCTATATTTAATTCAGAATTTATACTTTCTTTTTCTTGTTTAATTTCTATTTCAGTTTGAATTAATAAACGAGTTCTTTTTGTTAATCCTAATGCTGAAAAATATAAAATTGATAAGAAAAAAACTCTTGGAATATAATAATAAATTAAAACCTCTAAATACCTATTTACACCATATTCTTTCATTGAATCTAAGAATGCAACTCTTTCTGTTGGTGTATTAGGATGATATATATAAGGTATGCCACTTTCATCAAATTTTATTATACCTTCTGTTAATAAATTGATATCATATTCTCCACAAAACATACCTGCATATAATGCAAAAAGCATTACAATTAATGTACTTATAAATATTATTTTTAATGTTTTATCATCATAATAATGACATGCTAAAAGAATAACTACAGCATATCCTAAAACAGCATGCTTAGGAATTATCATATTTAAAATTCCAACAACTGATAAAAACGAAAAAAGTAAAAAATATTTATATCCTGCTTTATATATTCTTTTTCCTCTAGCCCATAATAAAGAACTTAATAAAACAAAAATATCTATTGGAAAGAAAATATAAATTAAAGTTAAGCTATAAACAGGAAAAACCTTAAAAACATAAAGCATGAAAACTATAGTCATTAATATAGCTGTAAAAACATTAGCTCTAACCATGTTTTTATTAGAATTTATTTCGTTTTTTCTTAATGCCTCTATTTCTATATTACTGCCCATAAATATTACTCCTAAATTCCTAAATCTAAATCATCATATTTTTTAATTAATTCTTTTAATCTTTTTAAAACACCATTATGTCTTACTAAATTATCAGGCTCATTTACACTATTCCACCATAAAAGATGTATATATCCTACAATTTTTATTTTATCCTTTAATGATTCATCACTATTATTTAAATATTTAGTTATTCCTTCAGAATATATTTTATATGCTAATTCCTTTTTAACACCTAAAAAGCTTTCACAATTACCTGGTGAATCTTCTTCAAAAGCAACATAAGGAATAAATAATCCAGCAGCAAGCTCAAAAATAGGATGACCTACACTTAATGTATCCATATCAATTAATAATAAATCATCATTTTGACTCATTATATTTTTAAAATGACAATCTCCATGAACAAAAGTATTTCTATTTGGAATTGAATTTAACATTTTACTTAATTTTTTAAATTCAATTTCTTCAAAATCATTTTTAATTTCATTAAGCTTAAAAATCCATCTTTCTTTTGCATTAGGTAAATCATTAGAATTAGATTCTGTTTTATTAATTATTTTCATTAAATTAATATATTTATCTAATAATTCATCAAATTTATCTGGATTATCTCTAAATAAATCTCTTAAAGATACACTATCAAGCATTTCAAATCTAACGCCTAATTTATCATTAACTTTTACTATATCAAAAGAAATAGCTGTAGGTATACCTAAAATAAATGCCTTTTTAGCCATGCCAAGCTCACGTTCTACTTCTTTAATGTCAGTATCTTTTCTATATGCTTTTACAATTGTATCCTTATCTAATCTATAAACAATTGAAAAATATCCCTCACCAATTATTTCACAACCAGTTACATCAATTTTAACTAAAGATTTTTTTACATCCATAATATTTGTAAAACCAGTCATTTGGAATACATCATATACTGATGAAGATGCATCTTCTATAGAAAAATTTTTATGTGATTGTTTTAATCTCAAAACAACTCTTAAACCAGCACTTGAAATATAAGTAATATCTTCTAAATTTAAAATTAATTGATCATAATTTTCATCATTTATAATACTTAATATTTCTTTTTCAACCTCTGATGCTGTTAAAGAATTTATTTCTCCTTTTAAATATATAATTAATTTTTTATCAACATTGGTTTTGTTTTTTACATAAAACATAGCAATATCCTCCTTATTTTAAAAACAAATTATCACTATTTATATAAATTTTTAAATAATTTCTTTTCTTATTATTTATTATTCAAAATAATAATCGATATTCATTAATTTTATTATATAACAATAAAAGGCAATTTGCGAATATTTTATTTTCATGAATTTGATAAAATACTATAAAATTAAAAAAATCCGAAATACCATTTAATTTAGATTACTCTTCGGATTTTCAATTTATTAAATTTAAAATTTAATCCATTTCAATTTTTTGTTGGAATTGAACAAATTCTTTAAATCTTGGTAAAGAAAATGAAATTTTTCCTCTCTTTGAATCATCTAAAATATGATAATATCACTTTTTTGTCATTTGTAAATTTTTTTGTCATTTTTTGTCATTCTTTGTCATTCATAAATTTTTTTGTCATTTTTTGTCATTCTTTGTCATTCATAAATTTATTAAATTACGCTATTTTAATTATCTTTATTTGTTAATTTTAAAAATATCATATCATATGTATAAATCCATTTTTATAGCATTTATAAATATAAAAAAAGAGGTTAATTTAATTATTAACCTCTTCAAAATATTCATTTAATTATTTTAGAATATAATTTCAATGAATCCAATATAACCACTACTATTACCAGTAATAGTTACTGTTCCAGCTTCACTTATTTGATATGTGTAAGGTGATGTATATGCTGGATCTGTATATGTTGAATCAGTTGTAATAGTTGTACCATCTAAATCAACAGAAACACAATTACTTCCATTATAGAAATATATTACAACTGAACATGCAGCAGATACTTCAAATGAAATTGTTCCTCCATTTGGAATTGTCAACCAGTTATCTGCACCATTAGTCTTAACACCGCCAGCATATGTAACTTTATTATATGTTACTGATGTTGAATCAGTTGTATTTACACTAGTTGTTGCATCGTTATGATTTAATGTTTCAGTTGCTTGAGCAGCAGAATAAGATCCACCCTTATAAGTAATAGCAATTGTAGATGAAATTGCATTATCAACACTATCAACTACTTCAACATCAAATGATGCAGTTAATGTTCCATAAGTAACAGTAACTGTCTTTGTTCCTGTTGAAGATGTATCAATTTCGCTTACAGTATAATCACTAGATGTTAAAGTGATATAATTTGTATTTGTTGAATCAAATGCTTTTACAACTAATGTTGATGCATCAAATGTACTATCTTTTGCTATTTCAGTAGCTGCACCAGATACTGCAATAGATGCTGCAGTAAATGGTTTAACTAATCCTGCAGGAGCAATTGTTAAACTTGTTAACCAACCATTAGCTGTTCCAACAATTTTAACTTCAGTTCCTTTTGCAAAATCTAAAGATAATGTTGTAGAAGTTGATGAAACACCATTTATTGCTGCTTGATTAGCTGCATATGATTCTAATGTAACTGTACAATCAAATGGAGCAGTAAATGATATAACTGTACCAGCATTAAATTGAGTATAACCATTAGAAGATGCTGCTAATTTACCAGTTGTTGCGTCAACATCTAATACAAAATCATCACCAATTGTACCAGTAGCATTTTGAATTGATAAGCTAGATGGTATTTGATAATTCTTTGTTGTAGCTGTATCATCTTCTTCTGTATCAGTTCCGTTAAAATCATATACATATATAAATTCAGGAACAGAAGGTGTAGATACAGTATATTTATCTACCATTGAAATAGCACTAACTCTTGCACCACGACCATAAGCATCTGTTTTAGGACATGCAATATAATATGTTCCAGCTTCAGTTACTTCAAATGTGATTGCAACTGCAGATGTACCTGTAACAACATAAGCATTATTTATTTCAGTAGATTTAGTTAAACCAGTTTCATCTGCCGCAGCTATAAATCCAGTTCCATCATTGCTAGATGATAATCCAACTGTTGATGAATTTGAACCTCCTGTAGAAGCATATGAAATTGTAATTGAACCAGTTCCTTTAAATGTTACTGCTAAACCATAATTTGTATTTTCTATTGCATAAACACTTCCTGAAGATACTCTTTGAGTTACTTGACTTGAAGCAGCAGTTGAAAGAGTAATAAATCCATTTTCTTCACCTAATGTTGCTTCAGTCAATGGATCTTTATCAGCACCAACTGCTATTTTTGTTAAATCTAATGAATATTCTTCTGTTTCATAATCTGAAGAAGCAACAACTGTATAAGTATCTTCTAAAGAAATACCAGTTATTCTAACAGCTCTACCATTTGTATTTGCAATATAATATGTTCCTTCTTCTAAAGTATATGTAATAGTAGATGATGTTGCAGAAGTTGTTACCCAATAACCATCTGTTGATTCTGTAGCAACACCACCAGTTGCCATTGTTCCACCTTTTACCCAAGTTGGGGCATCAGTTGGATCAGTACTTGAAACACCCATCCAGCAGTCATTTGATCCAGAATTGTTTCTAAATGAAACAGATAATGTACCAGTGCCTTTAACAACAAATTTTAAATAACTCTTATTACTTACTTTTCCTAATTCAAATTGAGTAGATGGTGTTCCAGATTTCCATTTTGAATCAGAACCATTAACAGTTAACCATTCGTTACCTGTTCCATCTAAAACGCCAGCTGTTGCAGGAGTATCAGCCTCGTAATTTCCAAATGTTAATGCATGAGATTCTGTAACAACTGAAACATCACCAGCAGTTACTTTTGCATATATTTTTAAAGTTGAAGTTATTTTAGTTTCATTTGTTAATTCAGTTGTATATTCTGAATCAATATATAATCCATCAAGAGTATATCCTTCACCTAAAACTTTCTTTAATTCTTTAGCAATTTCTGAAATTTGAGCATTTACTAAATAATTATCTTCATATACAAATTGTCCTTTATATGTATAATCAGGAGTTAAACTATCTGTAGCATAAACTTCTAATTCTACAGAAATTGCAGTAGGATTCCAGTTATATGTATAGCTTACGCTACCATTAGATGCTGTAAATACAGTATTAAAATCACTATATTCAGCAACTTTAGCTTGATCATCTGCATTAGATGGATCTAATAAAGTAAATGTTTTGCTAATATATAATTCTGCCAATTCAGCAGTATATGCTATAGCACCATCACCAGTATTATTATATTCAAATAATAATGTAGGAGTAGGATCAGCATTCATTCTAGTATAACGATCATTTAATTGAATATAATAAGTTAAAGTATCATCAAATTCAGCAGATGAGCTTAATTTAGTATATTTACCATCTGATTCTGTATAAATACCTGTTGATAAAGCTGATGCAAATGTAGTAGCATCAAATGCTTTTTCATAATAAGTTTGACCATAAGTACCTTTAGAGAAATGAGAATCAATTTCACAATTCATAATCATTATAGTCATATATTTATCCCAACCACGAGCGATTGAAACACAACCATCTTGAGTTTGTTCATCAGCTGTGAATGTACAACCATCAAAAATATAACCAAATGTTTGCTTATCTTGACCCTTAGTAGCTACAACATAACCACCATTCTTTTCAGTTAAACCAGCACCTAATGTCTTAATAGTACAATTATTGAAATATGCTGTTGCAGTTGCACCAAAGATATAATCTGTTCTACCTTCAATATAACAATCATTATAATATTGACGACCTAAATCAGCATATAATGTGTCATGATATCCAATAAATGATACATTTTCGAATGTAACCATATCACCACGAACAAGTACAGCTGTTGCTTGAGTACCAGTTGTAATTTGTTGTGATTCTACATATCTTGCATGAGTATTATAATAATTTGTTAAAGTAACATTTCTAACTTTTACGTTATATGCTTTCTTTGAAATAGTAAATGATGCAGCACCATCAGTAGAATAATTTACACCATTTGGAGCATTAATACCATTCATTGCATTAAATGTAATTGTTACACCAGAATTAGATCCAATTCCTGAAGTAGCACCATAACCATATATACTTAAGTTAGGCATATCAACATAAACTTTTTCTTCATATGTTCCTTCTTTTATTACTAATGTTTTTAAAGCATCCTCAGAAACACCACATAAATCTAAATATTGTAAAGCTTCTGTAACAGAAGGGAATGCATATGTAGCATTTGTATCATCTACATAAGTATGATAATCTAAATCAGGAAAACCTGTATTATATGCAACTTTCTTTGCTGAAGATAAAGATGCATCAGCATAAACAACTGCATATTCAGATTCAGCATCAAATAATTTATCTACAACTTCAATGTCAAATGATTTAGTAATTTCAGTTTCACCATAAGTAACAGTAACTGTCTTTGTTCCAGTTGAAGATGTATCAACACTAGAGAATGAATAATCAGAAGAATCTAATAATTCAATATATTCTTCACCATCACATTTAGCAACTGCTTGTACATAAATTGAAGTAGTTTTTAAAGCTTCATCCTTAGCATAAACAAGTTTATTATGAACTGTTTCTCTAGAAGAATTTAGACCAAATGTATAAACATTAATTTCTTCTACAGCATAAACCTTTACTTCATAAGAAGTTGATAATGGATAATTACCAACTGAATCAACTGCAGTATAATTTACATTAACAGTATATGTACCAGCTTGAGTTAAATCAACATTAGAATAATCTAAAACATAACCTAAAGTAGCATCAATTGAAGTAGATGGATTAACAACATCTTTGCTTCCATTTGCATAAGTTAATGTACAAGTTAAACCTGTTGATTCAAAATTAGAGCCAACTAAGAATTGATCTCTTGCACCTAATACAGAAATAGCACTTGGTGCTGCTTTTTCAACTGTATCAGTATATTTTAAATTATAAATAGCACCTGAACCTGAAGACTTAATTACATATGTTGCAGATTCATCTAAATCAATAGAAATTACACCTTGAGTACCACTTACAATTGTTGCAACATCAGATGCAGCATAATCAAAGATTAATTCATCTTCAGTAAATGTAGGTACTACAGTATTATCATCAACCTTAGCAATTTTATAAATTTTAAAATATGCATTATTTCTACCTTTAAAATCAAATGATAATACACCAGTTGATTCTGTTGAGAACCAAATTGCTTTTTGTTGGTTATTTATATCTGGTTGAACAGTACCATTATTAGGATTTGAGTTAGTATTTTCAAAATAAACACCAGATTCTAAATAGAATTTTCCATCAGTAGTGATTGATGAAGGTTTTGTTTTATTAGGATATTGTGCTATTAATGAATCATAATCAAAATCATATGTTACAACTTCAGTTTCAACTTCCCAACCAGCATATAAATCGAAATCTTCTTCAACAGATGTAGAATCTATGAAAAGATTAGTTAAAGCAGCATCTGTATACCATCTGCCACTAAATTTGCTATAAGGTTTAGTAGGAACATATTCAGCAAAATCAATTGTGTCACCTTCAGGAACAGAAATTGTTTGGAATAATGTATCAGCATCAATATATAAGTTTACAGAATAAGTAATTTCATCAAATTTTGCATAAATAGTAGTAGATGATGAAATAGCACTATCAAAATCAAATGGAATTGTTAATGCAGCATCTGTATACCAACCTAAGAAAGTTTTACCATTTTTAGTAGGATCAGTAGGACGAGCTACTGTTTCACCTGTTGTTACATTAACAGTAGATAATGTTTTACTACCATCCTTGAAAGTAACAGTACAACTTTCAATCCAGTGAGCATATACAGTTGTTGATTTAGTAATTGCTTTTGAAAAATCAAATGGAGTTGTGCATGCAGCATCTGCATACCAACCATCAAATACCTTACCATCTGCAGTAGGTGCAGCTGGTTCAGCTACAGTATAACCTGATATAACAGATTGAGTAGATATAGTTTGAGTTCCATCCTTAAATACAACTGCATATTCATTAACCCATGCAGCATAAACAGCTGTATCCTTATCAATAACAGAACCAAAATCAAAAGCTGTTGTTAATGCTTCATCAGCATACCAACCATTAAACACTTTTCCATCTGCAGTAGGTGTTTCTGGCACTTCTGCATTATAGCCTGATGTAACAGTTTGAGAGCTTATTTCTGTATCCCCATTATAAAATTTTACAGTATAAGTCTTTTCGCCACCACATGAAGCTAAAACTGTTGTTAACCCTAGTACTGCAAATGTACCAAGGCCCAATAAAATCCTTTTCTTTTTCATTTTATTTCCTCTCTTTTAAATTTAAAGTTTGTATAAAGCAATGAAAACGCTTTTAAATACAATTCGCAACTATTTTAACATAAAAAATAGTAAATGTGAAGCGTTTTCTAAAAAAAACAAATTATTGTTAAATGAAAAATTTTTTTCTTTGTTTTCAAGGTGAAAAAATAAAATAAAAAATTTGAATTTTTTGAATTTAAAAAAAGTTTTTTTAATATAAAAAAAGATGCAAATTGTATTAATTTGCATCTAATTTATTTTTAAAATTTATTAATGTAAAACATTATTTAAAGTGATTGTCTTAGTTGTTGAATCAAATGTCCAAACATTTTCTAAATCAAATTCTAATGTTTTTTCAAATACAACCTCAGAGAATCTAAATAATAAGAAATTACCTTCATCATCTTCACCAGATAAATCAAATAGAATTGATGCTGATGAAACTACACCAGAATAATTTTCTTGCCATGTACCATAATTCTTTCCTGTTACATAAGAGCCATATTCTGTTGATGATGTTGCTCTACCAATAATAGGGCTACAATTCTTATGAGCTACTTTTGTTTCTGAATATGCAACAGCATATTGATAAGCATTTAATAATTCACCATCTAATTGGAATACAACAAATGATACATTATTAGTAGCTGTAATATTACCCATTGCTGATTCAATAGAACCAATGATACCACCATTATAATTACCTTTAGCTAAAACTAAACCATCATAATAACAATTCTTAACAGTAGTATTATAATTTAATGTTTCATTCTTAATACGACCAATGATACCACCCATGCATCCACCTGCATCTGCACCATCACCTATAATTGCATTTACATAACAATTTGTAATAGTTATTGATACAGATTCTTGATCAGAATTCTTTTGAACATTACCTACTATACCACCAGCATATTTATTATATGCAGTAATACTATATTGTAACACAACAGTTGAATCACCAGATGTATATTCATAATTAGAATTTGCATTAGCAAAATCTTCTGCCTTCTTTACTGCATATAAATTAGGAATAGATTTTTCATTTGCTTCTGCTTTTATTTCATCAGTATATAAAATTGGGTTAACTAATGAACAATTATCAATATAATTATCTCTACCAGATACAACACCAACTAATGCAGATACGCCTTCTCTTCCTCTTGCAGCAATATTAGTCATATGAATATCATATACATATCCACCTTGAAGTTCACCAATAATACCTACTTGACCTTTTGATGTATTCTTATTCCATACAATTACATTATCGAAATTAACATTCATAACTGTACCATCAGCTACTTTATAGAATATATTAACATTCTTATCAGCAGATTCACCAACAACCTCTAAATTAGAAATTAAATGATCATCACCATTAAATAAGCTTGAGAATGGTTTAACATCACTCTTACCTACAATTGTCCAATTATAATCTGAGAAATCTAAATCATTAACTAATTTGAAAATTGTTGTTGTAGTTGCAGGATTTCCATCAAATGTACCTTTTGTAGCTAAATCATGGAATTGATCTTGAGTTTCAACATTAATTGTCTTTACATCAAATGAATAAACATTTGCTGTTGATAAATTAGCTTTTTCCTTATTAAGAATTACATAATAACCATAATAAGAACCAATTGTGTTATCAGCTTCAAATTGAGCTGCAATAAAATCATCAGTAATAGGTTGAACTTGAACAGTATCTAAAGCAATTAATTCTTGTGCAGTTAAGCTTAATTCAGTAGGACTCCAAACTGAATATACATCACCATAAACATTTGATAATGAAGAATTAATAACATAACCAGCGCTATTAAGTACAATTGTTGCATCACCCTTTATATCAATATTACATTCAGGGTCCAAAATATATACATAATATGTATAGCTAGATGTTTGTGTTGCATCATCTATCATTGTAGCTTTAACAGTTACAGCATAAACACCAGGAACTGATGTATAAACACCATCAACCTCATAGAATTCAGAATTACCATCTGTTGCATACATATAAGTAGTTGTTACATCATATAAAGATGGATTTAAAATTGATTCAGTATTAGAAGATCTATCTAATGCATAAATTTTTGGAGCAACGAAGCTACCATACATTGTAACTTTAAATGTATCAACTAAAGATGATGAAGATAGACTACCTAATGCTTGAATTCTTGGTCTTACTGTTAATTCAAATACTTTATCCTTTGAATAACCACCTGCAGAAATAGATGCAGTTAATTTAACTTTAGTTACAGTTAAAGGAGTATTAATTCTAGCAAAAGAGAATACTGATAAAGAAACTGAAATATCTTCTTCATTATCAATATAAATTACATCTTCATTATCTGATGTCCATGTAATTACACAACCATGTAAATATTTACATAATTTAAAATCTTGATATACTGCATCTTCATTAGTTAATACTTCTAATGTATTATATGCAGATTGAATTAATAATTTATTAGGATCTGTTAATTGACCTAAATCAGTAATATCATAATGCTTATATTCTTCATAAGAAGATTTATTTAAAACAGCACCAACAGGTTTGCCATCGGCATAAGTATATAAGCTTGATGTTTCTTTTAATTGAATATGATCACCCATATTAACAGAACCATCACTATTTCTTAATTCTTTATGTAAAGATAATAAATCTTTTAAATCATTAACAGAATTACACATAGCATTAATTGCACTTAAATCCTTAAAATCATCATCTTTAACATATTCTTTTTCAACTATACCAGAATAAAATGAAGTATCAACTAATCCGCTCTTATAAATTGATGAATCTCTATAATCATTAAATATAGTATAAATTTCTCCATCACTATATTCAGTTTGGAATATTGAATAAGCAATTGAACCTCTAAATTTATCTGCATTATATGAATTATCAGCAGTATCACCATTATCATCACTATTAAAATCATCTTGATTGTTAATATATGATAATAATCCATAATATGAATTATAAGAATTAGTATCACGAGCTAAATCAAAATTATTTGATTTATTTGTTGTACCTTTAATACCTCTTACAGAACCAACTGTACCATCTTCATTAAGACCCATACAATTGTTAAATGCTGTACAATTTTTTAAATATAAGAAGCCAGGGTTTGAGTTATCACCAAAGCCATGAAGCTTATTATTAAATGATAAGCAGTTTTCAACAATAACATCACCTTCCATTGTTGAACCACCTAGCTTAAATCCTATACCATCACCATTTAAAGTATCATATGAACGATATGTATTACCTTCAGCATCTTTTCTTTCAATTGTATATGGTAAATAACCATTTTCAAAAGAAACACAGTTATATAAAGCAACTGTACCAATACAACCAGAATCTTGCTTAGCATACATATCCCAACCATCATCTGAATTTCTAAATGCGATACAACCATCAAATACATTTCCATAACCTACAGTTAATTTAGCCGCAAAACCATCGGCATTTTCACCATATGTAGGTTCATCAAAATTAGCAAATGATGTACAATTTTTAATTAAATTATAGCTAGGCCAATCTTCTATTGAAGAATCCTCAGATGATGTTCTTCCAAGCTGTAATCCTGTATCAGAATTATTATAGAATAAACATTCTTCAACAATATTATAATCACCTGAAATATACATACCATTATCACCGGCATTACATATTTCAATATTTTTGAAATGCCAGAAATCACCATAAACTTGAATACCACGATAATTTGAATTAAATGGTTGTTCTGCAAAATCAAAAATTACTCTATCATCTTCTGATTGAGGCTTAATAGTAATATATTTACCATTTTCACCATTATTATATAAACCTAATTTATAACCATATCTATAAGTGCCACCTTCTAATAATAATGTATCACCAGGTTTTGCATTAACACTCATTCTTTCAAAAGAAATAGGATTATCTTTTGTTAGGCCATCTCCATTACCATCATAATTAACATAATATATAGAAGTATTTGTATTACTATTATTATCGTCGTCTACATTATCCTTACATGAAGCAAAAGTAATAATAGATGAGAAACATAAAGTTAATGCTAATGTTTTAAATAATTTATTTTTCATATTAATTCATGCCCCCTTCTTTACTTTGCTATAGCAACAACAACGCCATGAACATAAATACCACCTTCAAATGATTGGATATAATATGTTCCAGCTTCTTCTATAACAAATGTATATTGATTAATAGTTGTATTTTCTGGTGTGTAATAAATATCAACTTCCTCACCAGAATTTGGTGCATTAAATACACAAACATCTCTTTGAGTAGTACCAGTTGATGCAGCATATACAACTAAAATACCAGGATTTTCCATTTCAACTGAAATATAAGAATCAGCACCTTTTATAGTTGGTCTATGACCAAAATATAATGAACCATAAACATCTTTAGATAAATTTGATGAATTAAGTCTATCTGTAGCATATGCTGATGGCTTATTAATTTTAAATAATCCAGATGAATCTAATACAGCATCTTTAGCTGCAGTATTTATTGAACTATCCCAAATTTCACCAGAACAAATGTTTGCCTCTGGATTTTCAGGATCAGGAATTACATCATAAATATTTCCTTTTACAATATTATATTCTTCTGATGGAGTAACAACTATGTCAAGTCTTACAGCAAATTCATAATCTAAATATCTAACAGTTGCAACTTGAGGACCTGTAATAAAAGGAACAACACCTGTAATTACGAAATCTTCTTTATTTTCACCATAATTAACTAATCTAACACCAGAATTTTCTCTTCTTACTTGGAAATTCCAATCAGAATAATCAAAAGTTGTAGCAGTTGCTGCAAATGTTAAAGTACCATCTTGGAATTCAACTTTCTTTATCTTATCTATAACATGTACAATTATAAATGCTTTTACAGAATAAGAATAATTAGCACCATTTATATATACCTCTTCTGGAGTATAAGTAACTGTTACAATATAATCACCGCGACGATTTGTATTAACAGCTGTTGTATCAATAGAAACTGATGTTGAACCATCAAGACTATAATTTTTAGATGCAATTGTTTTTGCACTTGTTTCAGTCTCACCAACGAAAAAATGTTGAGTTACAGAAAATTTAGTTACACTTGAATCAAAATCTTTACCAAAATCTATACTATATTCAGTTTCACCATTATATTTAACTTGAATACCACCAACATATTCTTCTCCAGAATTTGCAAGCTCTGATGAAATAACATTAATAGTATAATTTGTTTTATTAACAGTAGCTTTATATCTATAAGTAACTTCTACTGGATATGAACCAATATTATACATATCTACTTTACTAGAATCAACAGAAAAATCAGTTGTTTCAAAGCTTTCAACCTTTCTTTCACCATCTATAGTAGCTAAAAAATTAGCTTTAACAACAACACCTTCACTACTAAAATCATCCCCTAAATAAAAAGTAGTCTTTGCTTTTGATACATCAATATTAATTGAACTTAATGTAGCAGTATCAAAATTAAATCCGGTAGCTGAAATATTTGCTTTTGCTGTTGAAAAGCTAGGATCATCATCAGTGATACCAGTTGCATCAACAATATCTGGATTATCATTCAATCCACTATCATCATTATTATCTTTATCATTACAAGATGCTAAGGTAAAAATGAACAAAAAAGCAAACATACTTACAACTAAATACTTAAATTTTTTCAATATGTTCATATTTAATAACCTCCATTTGAAAACGTTTTACAAGTTATTCTATCATTATTAAAAATTCAAGTCAAGAAAATCAAGAATTTAATATTATTTTTGTGTTATTTTTTCCTAATATGTTGTATTTTTAAGCAAAAATAAAAATAAAAGAGTATATTTATCCATTTAAATTTTTATCTATTCATAATAAATAATTAAAAAAAGCTACCAAGATAATTAATTTTAAAAATTTAATTTCTTGATAGCTTAATAATTTTTATATTATTTTGTATGACACAAAGCTAAATATGTATTTTCTGGTAAAAATTCTTTTATTTTTTGAATATCTAAAGCACTAGGATTCAAAATAAATAAAGATGGTCCTGATCCAGATATGAATGGTTTATATCCATTCTTTTTTAATAATAAATATAAATCATTTAATTCTTTTGATGAATTAAGACTAACCTCTTCTAAATCATTAAAAATATTATTATTTAATTTATCAATGTCATTTTCCTTTAATCCATCAATAATATTATTAATTTTATCTTGCTTTGATTCATTTTTATATTGATATTTTTTATATATTTCTTTTGTTGATAAACCAACCTGTGTTTTAATAATCAATAAATCTATTCTTGGAATTTCAAAATCAAAAGGTGCAACCTTTTCACCATGGCCTGTACATAATGCAGCTTTGCTTTGAATAAAAAATGGAACATCACTACCTATTGTTGCTGCAAAATTTTCCATTTCTTCGTCTGTTATAGCTAAAGCAAATAATTCTTTTAATCCAACAATACATGCTGCTGCATCAGATGAACCACCAGCTAAACCAGAAGATAATGGGATTCTTTTAGTAATATGAATAGAAACACCATTTGTAATACAATATTTTTCTTTAAATTTTTTTAAGGTTAATTCAACAATATTATCTTTAATATAATTTCCATAAACTATAACTTCATCTTTTTTGGCTTTTTCAAAAGTTAATTCATCAAAAACACTTATAGGAAGCATAATATTGTTTACTTGATGATATCCATTTACTTGATTCATAACCTCAAGCGCTAAATTAATTTTTGCATATGCTCTTACTTTAATCATTTAAAATCCCTCATTTCTAATAATGTAATTACTTAAATTAATAAAATCATTAATTTCTAATTCTTCACTTCTAACATTTTCTTTTATATTTAATTCATTTAACATTTTTATTATAAATTGTTTGTCATACTTATTTAATAAATTATTTATTAAAGTTTTTCTCCTTTGATTAAAGCATAATCTTATAAATTCAAAAAAGAATTCTTCATTTAAAGCATCATATTTTTTTTCTTTATATTTATCCAATTTTATAACAGCACTATCAACATTTGGTGAAGGAATAAAAACACTTCTAGGAACATTTAATACCTTTTTAGCTTCACATCTATACTGTATAGCAATTGATAATGCATTATAATCTTTAGTTTTTGGCTTACCGCAAATTCTATCTGCAACCTCTTTTTGCATCATCATAACATATCTTTTTATTTTATCTGTTTTACTTAATAAGCCTAAAATAATTGGAGTAGTTATATAATATGGAAGATTTGATACAACATATATATCGCTATAATCAGATAAATATTTATTTATATCCTCATTAATATCTACATCTAAGATATCTTTATTTATCAATATATAATTATTATAATCGTTTAAATTATTTTTTAAAAGAGGAATTATTTCTTTATCTATTTCATAACATAAAACAAAACCAGCTTTTGCTATAATTTTTTCAGTTAAGCTTCCTAATCCTGGACCTATTTCTATTACAGCTATATTTTTATTTAATTCAGATATATTTATTATTTCATCTAATATATTTTGATCAATTAAAAAATTTTGACCAAATTTCTTTTTTATTTTAAAATTAGCATCATCAATTTGTTTATTTATATAATTTTTATTACCTATTTTATTTTGCATAAAATATCTTCAACCTCTTTTTTATTCAATCCTATAAAATTCAATCTTTTTAAAAAAGTTTTAGAATTAGGATGACCAATATTTAAATAATCACTTACCATATATCTTAATTTAGCACTATTTTCATTACCAACTAACCCTAATTCAAATAAATCATTAAAAGAAATTGTTTGATTTAAATTTCTATTTACATAAATATTATCTAATGCATTTTTTATAGCATCAATACTTGCATGCTCAATTCCAACCTTTTTCTTATTATTACTAATACAATCTTGTTTTTTTAAAAAGGCGTGATAAACATTTTTAGAAACAGATGAAACTAAATTTCTTATTCTTTCTCCTGGATAATCTGGATCAGTAAAAATAATAATATTATTATCCTCGCTTAATTTACTAATCATATCTAAAGTTTCTTTAGAAACCTCAGAACCATTTGTTACAACAACAAAAGCTTCAGGATATGCTAATTTTATTTTATCTTCATCATGAAATCCTTCAACAACTATAACATCCATTTTAATCCTCAAAATAATAAATTCTCTCAACAACCTTATTAGAAGATTGAGTTAATCCTTTTACAATTAAAGAATATTGATCTAAAGATTTAATATCACCATTTGGAAGCAATACCTTAATATTATTAACATCATCCTTTTTAGTATGTAAATAAGCCACATTAGATACAACTATATCTTTATAAAAATATTTACCATATTCATTATTATACTTTTCTTTTAATTCTTTTAAAAATTCCTCTTTAGGCTCATTAGCTAATTCAACAACACTAAATAAGTGTCTATTTTGAAATGCTAAAGCTAATTTTTTTAATACATAATCATCAGATGAATAAGCTAATTGTTTAATAAAGCCATTAACATAAGCATCATCTAAATTTATATATGATTCTACATCATTTGAATTTTTTAAAACATTTAAAAAAGATTCAATTGAAGCATCTACATAAATACCTTTATTAACTAAATCCTTTATTCTTTCATAAATTCCTTCTAATATTAATTCATATGCTTTAGCAATAGGATGATAATATACCTGAAAATACATATGATATCTACTCATTAAATATGATTCAATTGATAAAACACCAGATGATCTTACAACTATTTTATTATCTATTACTTTCATGCTTCTTAAAATTCTATGATAATCAATTTTACCATAATTAGCACCTGTAAAATATGCATCTCTAGATAAATAATCCATTCTATCAACATCAAGCTGTGATGAAACTAATGATTCAATTAAAGGATATTTACCATTATGATCAATTACACTTGCAACATCCATTGCTAAATCATCACCTAATATTTTATGAACCTCTGTATCCTTACATAAAATAATTTTAGTACTCCATTCCTCATGAGATAAATCTAATATATGCTCAAAAGCATGACTATATGGACCATGACCTATATCATGAAGTAATGCAGAGCATAAAAATAATACCTTCCTATATTCATCTAATTCTTTCATTCCCTCTATATTTTCAATTGATAAATTAGCCATTTGATATGCACCTAAGGAATGAGTAAATCTAGAATGCTCTGCAGTTTGGAAAACCATTGAAACACCACTAAGCTGTCTTATTCTTCTTAATCTTTGTACTTCCTTTGAATCTATTAAATCACTTATTATTTTATAATCTACTGTAATGTATCCATAAAGTGGATCTCTAAATACTTTTGTTCTATTAAGCTTTTCAAACATAATAAAATCTCACTTCCTATTTTGTTTTATAACATTGAAAGATATGTTTTACAATAATATTATAACTAAAAAATTTAAAAAATGAAAAAAAGCAGTAAAATAATCACTTTTATTAAAAACCATAAAGATAAATTAGATGGCTAATTTAATGAAAAAAGATTTAATAAATTATTTTTAAAATATGAAACTGAAAAAATCTTGAAATTAAAATAAATGAATTTATAGCAACTGAAAAAGAAAAATATCTCAATGCATCTTACCTAATTAATCTAGTAAAATACACTGAGATAAATGAATTAACGGATGAAATAGTTAAAAATTTTATACAAAAGATTGTTATACACCAAAAAGTAAAAATAGATGGTGTTTTTATATATTTAAATCATCATTATTTAATATTTCATCAATTAATGATTTATATAATTCTTTTTGAATGATCATCAACAAGATTGGTAAACTTTATAGTTTCATTTGTTGTAAGTGATCCTTTATTCTCGATGATGTAATCTTTCATTTACTTGAATGTTTTTATGAGAATTTTACTTTGTTTTACAGCTAAATCGCCTTTAAGCACTGTCATGAGCATATAAATGCCTTGTTCTGTGAATGCATAAGGTAATTTCCTTGAGCCTCCCCAACTTGAAATCACATTTTGTGACATCAAGATTGAATCTACCTCAGGTCTAGTTAACTTAAACATAAAATCGCTGGGGAATTTATCTATATTACGATTCACTTGCTGATTGAAAGTTCTAGTCTCATACCCATAAATCCTAGCCAATTCAAAATCCAACATTACTTTTTCACCATGAACAATATAAATCATTGATTCAATTCAATTCTCCTATAGCTTAAATTTTATGCTCCTTGTGATACTCCTGTAATAGTAAGTGTTAAGTTAGAAGTTGTTACAATTGTTCCTCTTGTTGCGATTATACCAACATAAATATATTTAGAATCAATTGATGTAAAATCAAAATCAGTATATGTTGTTTTATATGTTATACCTTTATAAACTGTTGTACATGTTACAACTTGACCTACACGAGTTAAGCTTATAATTGCTTCATCATCTACAGAATATAATCCAGTTATTTTATTGTTTGTTTTATTTAAAGCATTATTTTCTCTAGACCAATTCGCAATAAGTTCTGTTGTAGTTGAACATAAAAGTCCTGCAACAACATTATTTGTTGTAACATTTTCAGATTTAGGAGAATAACAATCATCTCTAAGCATTATACCAAATCCTGCTTGATTAACTGAATCACATTCTACAACCTTTAAAGTTGCAGATACACTAAAATTATAATTTGCATCTATTTGACTAAATAAAAATGCATAACCTTCTTCTGAAGTTGCTATTTTACCACTTGAAGAATTATTTTCTATTTTTGATTGTCCAACCTTAAATGTATTTTCTTTTGTTTCACAAGCATACCATTTTTTAGTTAATCCACCAATTGAACCAAATGCTGTACCACACCAACCATATCCTACAATTTCTCCATTATAAGAAATATTATTTTTATTTATAGTAGAATAATTTGATGCAGGAGCGTAACTTGACCAATTATATGCGCTATATTCACTAGGCTTTTTACTTAAATTAATCGCATCATTATAATCATTTTCTATTGTTGGTTCTACTATATTATTTTTAACATAAGTTTTTAAATTATTTTCACTTGATTTTAATGTATTTGTTAATAAATATGCTACTTCCTTTGCACCATATTTATTAATATGGGTATTATCAATTGTTGAATATGAAGGAACAATTGTTTTTCCATCTGTTGAATATTCACAGCTTGTTACTGCATGATACATTTTAGCATTATCATAACCAATATTTAAATATTTTTCTTTTGTTAAGGTTGTTAAATCAATAACTGTAGTATCTGTATCTATAGCTAAATCTTTAATACATTCAACATAATTACCATTAGATGTTATATGACCTGATGTTGAATTATAATTATTAGAGCTATTTAATCTTACAATTGGAGTACATAAAATAGGAGTTGTTCCTTTTTCTTTTGCTTTTTCAATATAATTTTTATTTAAAACATATTGAAAATTATAATTATCAGAAGAATCCTTTTCTATATCCTTTGAATCTAAATTAGGAGCAGCATATCTTTCTTTATCATCATCTTTTTCATCATTATGTCCAAAGCCAATAATTAAATAATCTCCATCCTTCATACCATTTATTAAGGTATTATAATTTGATTCTTCTAAAAAGCTTCTAGAAGATCTTCCAGATAAAGCTAAATTTTTAATTGTAACCTTAGAATCTAAATAATTATATAATTGTGTTCCATAGCCATATCTTGGTAAATAATAATCATCAGTAAAAGAGCATAAAGTAGAATCTCCTACAATCCATAAGCTGCATTCCTTTAAAACAATTGGCAAGCTTTCTTCTTTAATTATAATTTTTACAGATTCTGAATATTCGCTTGAAGAATATAAATTATCATTAGAAATTGCTTTTACTTTTAATATATATTCTCCAGGTGTAGTATCAGTTAATGTATAGCTTTTAGCACTTTGCTTTTCTAAATCAACTCCATTTACATTAACTACATAAGAATTTGCATTCGAAATACTATCCCATGATATTGTTTTATCATTTAAAGCAATTTTAGGAGCTTCTAATTTATTTTCATTAATTATAATTTTTATAGATTCTGAATAATTACTATTTTCATATCCATCTAAAGAAGTTAAAGCCTTTACTTTTATTATATATTCACCAGGTATAGTATCAGTTAATGTATAGCTTCTTGCGCTTTGTTCTGCTAAATCAACCCCATTTACATTAACTATATATGCCTCAGCATTTTCTATAATATCCCATGATATTGTTTTATCATTTAAAACAATTTTAGGAGTATTAATAATTATTGAATTATTTAATTCATTTATAGAATTATCTATAACATTATTAGCATCATTATTATTAATAATTTCATTTTCATTATCACAAGATGCTAGGCTAAATATGCTAATTAATGCTAAAATACCAATTAATTTCTTTTTCATAAAAACCTCTTAATTTTCAAAATATTCAAAAGTAATTGATGAAATTAAAACTCCAGTTTGAGAGCCTGATGCTCTATAAAAATAATAAGTTGTGCTTCCATCTATTTTAAATTCATATTCTAAAGTTTGAGATGTTCCCTCAGTAACAGCTAAAGTCTTTGTATTAGTACCATCAGATACACTTAAATTACATTGCTTTGATACATCACCACTATAAGCTTTTACAGTAATTAATATTTTACCTGTTCCATTAATAGAATATGATAAATTTTCACTTGTTGTGCTACCATTTCCTCCAAATTTTAAGCATTTACCTGAAACGCTAAATTTATTATTAGCATCATTAATAACAAAATCAGATGAAATATCAGCTAATGATGAAAGATTAGATAAATCATATGAATAAGTTTCAGTAGCAACAGGTCTTAAAGAAATAATAATTTCTTGTATTTTAGCATCAGTTTCATCTATTTTTATCTTAAATTCAGCCTCTCTATCATCAACATTTAAAATACTATATAATATTTTAGCTTCATCTAATAATGATGAGATTTCTTCATAATTTTCCTCATTAATTAAATCTACATCAGGAATTTGTGCTAATTTAGCAACTAATTCATCATTAGTTGGATATATTCTTTGAGGATCTTTAACATTAACATATGTAATTGTTTTTTCAATTGCTTCTATTTTTTCTTTTGAAATTAAATTAGAAGGTGCAACATATGATGTAGGATCTGTTTTAATTAAATCTCTAAATGTAAATAATTCTTTACCATTATTATGCTCTTCTGTTGTTGTTTTTATTACTTCTGCAATTTTTGCAGCAGTTAAAAATGCACCATATTTATTATAATGAGTTGCTTCAATACCCTCATATCCTAAATCAAAATTCATATATGTTGAATCATATCCAGCAGGCCATTCACCTGTTAATGTATTAGGCTTTAAAGCCATAACAAAATTTGAATATGATGGCGTAGCTACCTCTAATAAATTTTTTGTATAATCAAATAAATCTATTAATAGACAATCCTCTTCTTCGGCTAATTGTCTTACAGCTTCAACATAAGCAAAATTATCACCATGTAAGCCTGGACCACCTACAATTGTATTTCCTTGGAATTTAACTCTTGCAACAGGTGTAATTAAAACAGGAATAGCATCTTTTTTTCTAGCTAGGTCTATATATTCTTTTAAATAACCCTTATAAGTACCAGATAATCCAGTAGCATCATATGCAAAATAATTTTCTCCATATTTTGCAATTTCTGATTTAGTTGAAGAAGATAAATTAGAATCTAAATTAGATGTAGATTGCTTATTTGTAGGAGAAATTGTTGGATAAATTCCATTTGCATCAGGCGTTCCAAGTGGTACAAATCTTTGATATTGCATATCAATTCCTTGATCTTTTGTATCATCATCATTATGACCAAATTGAATAAATAAAAAATCGCCATTTTCTATTTGTGATTCAATAGATTTTCCACCATTTTCACTAAATGTATAACTAAAATTATTCTCTTTTGTATCATATAATCTACCCTCATTAATAAAAGAACGAGAAGATCTTCCGCCTCTTGCCGCATTTGATACAACAATTTCATTTGGTAAATATAATCCTAAATATTGTCCCCAACCAGCAATATATTGGCTTACATTATATGTTTGAACAGTTGAATCACCAGCTAAATATATTTTAGGAGTAGCATTATATAATTTTTCTGGTGTTTCATTATTTTGATTATTTTCATTATTGTCTTCACCATTTAAATTATTATCATTGTTACTTTCGCTTGAAGAATTATTATTTGAATCATTTTGTTGATTGTTGTTTTCTTCATTTGAATTATTATTTGAATTATTTTGTTGATTGTTATTTTCTTCATTTGAAGAATTATCAACAACATTATTAGCATCATTATTATTAATAATTTCATTTTCATTATCACAAGATGCTAAAGTAAATATGCTTATTAAAGCAAAAATACCAATTAATTTCTTTTTCATATACATTTTTCCCCTTCTATTTAAAACTTTGTATATATTCTATAACCAATTAAATACTATTTTAAGATTTAAATATGACAAAAAACGCTTACATTTGACACATAATCGACTTTAATATACAATGTATAAGGTGATATAATGTTTACGAGTAATGATTCAATTAAATTTATGATAGCTAAAACCTTTTTCTCATTAGCTGAATTTAAAAATTACACAATTAAAAATAATATTTCATATAATTATCATGGTAAAGATACAATAGAATTTAATTACATAAATAAAGGTAATTGTAAGGTTAAAATAGATAATAAAATATATGATATGAATCAATATTCATATTTTGTAATACCTGAATTTGTTCCATATTCAATTATTGCTAAAGATGAAATAGAAATATATTCAGCATATTTTTTAATTGATAAAAAAAGCACATATAAAGAATTTATGGAATTATTAACTAAAGTTTTTATAAATCAAGATGAAGAAATGTCACCTCTTTTAAAAACTTTAGAAAATGAATTTAAAATTAAATCATTAGGATATAATGAAATTGTAACATCTATATTTAAAATATTAACTATTAAAGTTATAAGGCTAGAAAATGTAAAGGGACAAAGAAAATCATATTGGCCTTTAGATAGCTTACAATTTTCAATAGATAAAATATTATCAAGTGAATTTAATCATATAACAATTAAAGAGCTTGCTATAAGATTGAATATAAGCATAAGAGATTTACAAAGATATTTAATCAAAAACTATAATAAAAATTTTAAAGAATTAAAGAAAAATTTTAAATTAGAATATGCTAAAAATAGATTAGAATATTATGATGATTCAATTGAAAAAATAAGTGAAGATTTAAATTTTTCAACAAGAGAACATTTTTGTTATTTTTTTAAAAAAGAAACAAATGAAACACCTCTAAATTATCGAAAAAAAAGATGTCTAAAGCAATCTAATATAAAAGATTAATTCTAAATCAATTAAAATTAAAAATTAAAAGTTTTTCTATATAAATAAATTTAGTATTTACTTTTTTATAGAAAAAATTATAATATATTGCAGAAAGCGCATTCAGAAGGTGATTTTTATGAAATTAAAAAAGCATTTTATATTTACATTATTATTTATTTTGTTTATTACATTATTAACAGCTTGTAGCATTTCATTAAAATATACAATTAATTATGTTGTAAATGTAGATGAAAATAAAATAATAACTAAAAGCTATGCATCAGGAACTACATTATCTTTAATTGATATGAATAATGATTCAATATACCAATTAACAAATTATAAAAGAGATGGATGGTATTATGATGATGATTTTAATGAAAAAGTTAATTATCCTTTTGA
This sequence comes from uncultured Acholeplasmatales bacterium, assembly GCA_905236965.1. Taxonomy (GTDB): domain Bacteria; phylum Bacillota_I; class Bacilli_A; order Acholeplasmatales; family Anaeroplasmataceae; genus Anaeroplasma. Next base: position 31,520 of record CAJOQR010000120.1, read on the forward strand.
AGTTAAAGAAAATAAAACAATTTATTTAAAATGGGAAAAATTACCTGATTTATCATATAAAATTAAATTCTATTCAAATGGATCATTATATGATGAACAAGACATTATAAAAGGAGATTTAGTAACTAAGCCAAATGATCCAGAAAAAGAAAATTCTATTTTTTTAGGTTGGTTTGATTCTTCTTATGAAAATGAATTTGATTTTGATACTAAAATAAATGAAGATTATGATTTATTTGCTAAATGGGAAGATGTTAATACATATAAGGTTAATTTTTATTCAAATGGATTATTATATGATGAACAAGAAGTTTTAAAAGGTTTAACTATAAATAAACCAACTGATCCTACAAATGGTGATTATGAATTCTTAGGTTGGTTTGATTCTTCTTATGAAAATGAATTTGATTTTGATACAATTATTGATTCTAATTTAAATTTATTTGCTAAATGGAATAATAATTCATATACAATAAATTTTTTAGTTGATGATAATATTTATAATTCATATCAAATAATAAATGAAGGAAAAATAAATAAACCAACTGATCCTACAAAAGATGGTTATGAATTTTTGGGTTGGTTTGATTCTTTAGAAAATGAATTTGATTTTGATACAATTGTTAATTCTAATTTAAATTTATTTGCTAAATGGCAAAAAATAATTAATAAATATACTGTTAATTATTATGATGGAGCAAATATTATTAAAACAACTGAATTAGATGAAAATTCAACAATAGAAAATTATAATTATGAAAAAGATGGTTATGAATTTTTGGGTTGGTATACTGATTCAGCATTAACAAAAGAATTTGATTTTGATACTACTTTAACAAAAAATATATCACTTTATGCTAAATTAAAAATAAAAACATATAGAGTTACATATTATGTTGATAATAATGAGTATTATACAGAAACTGTAAATTATAATAATTATGCTGATGGACCTACTTCTAATCCTTTAAAGGATGGATATGTATTTACTGGATGGTATAAGGATATAGATTTAGCAAATAAATTTAATTTAAGCACTAATAAAATTAAAGAAACTATAAATTTATATGCTGGATTTGAAGAATTTAATAATATAGAAATTACATCTTATTCTGGATATAATGAAGGAATTTATGTTATTTTACCTAATAATTCTGTTGATTTATCAAATTATACAATTTCATATAGCTTAGCAAATGAAAATAATTATAAAGAAATAGATTCAAACTTAATTAGAATTGAAAATTCTAAAATTCGTGCTGATATTTTAGGATTAACAGCAGGATTTTATGATGTAAAAATTGAAATATCAGGTGTTAGTGATGTAATTAAAAATATAGCTGTTTATGAGCATGATAGATCAGGCTATGCACATTTTAATTACACAACTGGAGTTGGTGCTTATAATGATGATGGTTCATTAAAATCTAATGCTGCTATAGTTTATGTAACTAACGCAACTAAAAATACAGTAACTTATGGTGGTCAAACAGGATTAGTTAATATTTTAACTCATTCTTGGACTGTCCCTCTTAATATTAGAATTTTAGATAGAATTGAAACAACTCAATTCAATAAAATAACTTATACTTCTGCTCCAAAAACAGCTGAATTAGTAGATGAACAAGCTTTATCATTAGGTGGTAATTATAAAAGTTATACAGCAAGTGAAATAATATCAAACGGATGGAATTCATATAGTGATGATTTAGCAAATGGAATTACCGCATTAAATGGATTAAGCTCTAAAGTTTCATATTCAACTAGTGATGGTGAATTTGATACTGCATGGAATAACTGTTCAATTAGTAATGTTTCAAATGTTACAGTTGAAGGCGTTGGCGAAAATGCTGGATTATTCCAATGGGGATTTACTTTTAATAAATGTAATTCCATTGAAGTTCGTAATTTAACATTTACAGATTATACTGAAGATGCTTGCTCATTCCAATCTGGTGGAAATAGTAATGTAACACTATATGGTAATTTTTGGGTACATAATTGTACATTTAATAGAGGAAAAAATAATTGGGATTTAACTAAAGAACAAGATAAAAATTATGGAGATGGCGCTACCGATTTTAAATATATTCATAATGTAACTTCTTCATATAATGTATTTAATAATTGTAAAAAAACAGGACTTGTTGGTGGTAGTGATTCAAATTATACAATGAATATAACATTCCATCATAATTTCTATAATAATGTAGGATCTAGATTACCTTTAGGTAGACAAGCTAATATGCATATTTATAATAATTATTATTATAATTGCTCTACATGCCAAGATATAAGAGCTAACGCTTTTGTATTAAGTGAGTCTAATTATTTTAGTGGATGTACAACTTGTCATAAAGTTACTATAACTGATACATATACAGCAACAGTTATTAAATCATTTAATGATTATGTTTCTGGTGGTATAGATCAAGCAACTAAGGTTACTTCAAGAGAACAACAATTATCTGGTAATTGTAAGCCTGATGGTTCTACAGATTATACAAATTTTGATACTAATTCTTCTCTTTTCTATTATGATTCTATAAATAAAAAATCAGATGTTTCTATTATGAATGAAACAAATGATTTACCTACAATTGTTCCATGCTTTGCTGGAGCTGGTGAAAATTATTATAAAAGTATTTTAGTTAATCAAGCAACAGAAAAAGTTATTATAACTTTAATGAATGGAACAGAAATATTTCAAACATTAAAGGTAAATAAAAATGAAGCAGCAACAAAGCCAACTACATATCCTTCATCTTTAAATGGTATTTTTGATACATGGGTAGATGAAAATGATGATGCTTTTGATTGGGAAAATATAATAACAGAAAATATAACATTATATGCTAAATTTAAAACAAATCCTACATATGAAAATCTAAAAACTAATTCAAATGCTATAATAGTTGAAGATTTTAATTCATCTACAGAAAATCAAAAATTAACTCAATTTACAGATATTTCAAATAAAGGTATATTTGGTAATTCAGCTGATTATACTAATGCTTATGCATGCTATACAGGATCTAGTGTAAAAACAGTAGATAATGATGCTAATTCTGCTAGTGAAATATATATTTCATTTGGAGAAGAATATACATCTGGTATTGTTAAAGGTTGGGTAGAAATAAATGTAGGACCTAATGTTGGAAGCAAATGGGCTTTATTAACATTTTATAATAAAGATTTAGAAGCTTTATTTAAATTTGGAACAAATAGTGATAAATATTTATCATATGCATTAAATGATGTATCATTAGAAAATGGAACTGTTTTAATAAATTCTTCAATTACTGCAAATAATACTTATAAAATTTATTATGAATTTAATTTAGATGAAGGAACAACAACTTTTATTATAGATGGAACAACTTATTTAAATAATGAAAAAACAAATATAAAATCATTAGCTGGCTTTTATACAATGACTAATAAAGCAGGAGCTGAATCTAGTGCTAGAATAATAACACTAGATAATATAGTTGTTATTAAAGAAGATTAAAAGGTATCAATTGATACCTTTTTATTTTATATAGATTGAATAATTTAATTAAAAAATGGCGATTTTATTCGCCATTTTCATGATTTCCTATAATTTTTTCCATCCAAATCATATTATACCAATTATTAAATTTATATCCACATTTTGTAAATAAGCCTATTTTTTTATATCCTAAATGCTGATGGAATTCTTCGCTATTATTATTTAAATAAGCATCTTCTTTTATAGGAGAAGATATACATGCATATAAATTTTTAATGCCATTTTCTTTTAATCTTTTTTCAAGCTCTATATATAATAATTTTCCATATCCTTTTTTTAAATAATTTTTGTCTAAATAAATACTAACTTCATTTGAATATTTATAAGCTTCTCTTCCTTTAAATTCATATGAATATGCATACCCAACAATTTTATTATTTTCTAAAATACATATATAAGGATATTTTTTTATTATATCAGCAATTCTTTTTTTAAATTCATTTAATGTTGGAACCTTTATTTCAAATGTAATTGCTGTATTTAATACATAATATTCATATATTTTTAATAATGCTTTTGCATCTTTTATTGTAACATCTTTAATTTCAATCATATTATTCTATCACTTCTATATAAAAGCTAACTGGTCTAAATCCATCATCACATGATATCATAGCACTTTTTTTATTTTTCATCCATCCATCAAAAAAATTTTCTTCACCATTAGCTAATTTTTTTACATATTCACCAACATTTTTCCAAGCATTATTACAAAATCCTTCTGGTTTTTTCCCATTTATAGAAATATATTCATCACCTATTATCATTTCACAAGGATTTGTTAATGGATTTTCATATTCTTTTATTAAATCATAATGAATACATCTTTTTAAAACTTTTATTTTAACATCAAACATATTATTTATCCTTCGTAATTATAAATGATACTCCACCAAAATCTTCATTTTTAACTGTTAATGTTAATCCAAAAAAATCTATTGTTTTTTTAACTATTGACATACCTAAACCAAATTGTCCATTTGAACCTTTTTCATATGGTTTAAATATTGAATTTAAAAATTGAGGATCTATTGGATCACCATCATTATAAATTCTTAATCTATCTTTTCTTAATACTATTTTTATCAAGCTTTTAGCATATCTTAAGCTATTATCCATTATATTTGCTATAACAGTATAAAAATTTTCTTTATAGCCTAAAAAATAAACAGAATCATCTAAATCTAAATCAAAATTTAAATTTGTTTGATATTTATAAGCTGATACAACCTCTAATACTAAGGATTTCATATCTACTTCTTCAAATTCTTTTTCTTTAGTTAAATATTCAAGCGAATTATATTGTAATAATCTATTTACTTTCTTTTTTAATATTTCTGTTTGTTCAATAATATTATTATATGCTTCTTCATTTGATACAACACCATCTAATTCAGCTTCTGCATATGTTTTTATTACAGCAATTGGTGTTTTAAAATCATGTGAAATATTTTGTAGCATTTCTTGTTTTGTTTTTTCATTTTCTTTTATATCAATACGCATTGTTTCTATAGATCTTGCTAATTCTCCTATTTCATCTAATGAATCATCTTCATATTTTGATTCATAAGATTCTTTAGGTAAATTAGTAATATGAGCTTGAATAGATTTTATTCTTAAAACAAATCTATTTGACCATATAAAAACTAAAAAAATTGTTAAAAGAATAATCAAAATAAATATTAATATTACTTGTATAGAAACATTTTTAACAACATATGAAACATAATTTGAATTTGTTATTATAAAAATATAATCATTAAATTCAAGATTTGACATAAAAACATAATAATATTTTTGATTTTTATAATTCAATGAATTTCTTACTAATATTAAATCTAATTCATTCTTTTTATTAATTTTAATTGAATTTATTATTTCATCTATTTTTTCTTTAGATATTACTTCATTTAAATTATTACTTTCATAAGTTTCAAAATTTTGAACAATATAAAATTCTGTATCCATATTTTCTTGGTTAGGATAAATAACTGATGGATTTGTTTTAACAATTGTTGCATAAGATTGTAATCTTGAATATACCTCTTCTTCAGCAAAGCTATAA
>CAJOQR010000121.1 GCA_905236965.1 uncultured Acholeplasmatales bacterium
AACTTATGCAGGTAATATGGAGACATTAGCTCCAATTATGGATAAGCCTAATTTTAAATTTGTACATGAAAATATTTGTAATAGAGAAGCAGTATTTAAATTATTCGAAGAAGAGAAATTTGATTATGTAATCAATTTTGCTGCAGAATCTCATGTAGATAGATCTATCGAAAATCCACGTATTTTCTTAGAAACAAATATATTAGGTACACAAACATTAATGGATGCATGTAGAAAATATGGTATTAAAAGATACCATCAGGTATCTACAGATGAAGTATATGGAGATTTACCTCTAGATAGACCTGATTTATTCTTTACAGAAAATACTCCTATTCATACATCAAGTCCATATTCAGCATCTAAAGCATCAGCTGACCTTTTAGTTCAAGCATATCATAGAACATTTGGTCTACCTATTACAATTTCAAGATGTTCTAATAATTATGGACCATATCATTTCCCAGAAAAATTAATTCCTTTAATGATTCAAAAGGCATTAAGAAATGAAAAATTACCAGTATATGGTAAGGGTGAAAATGTTAGAGACTGGTTATATGTAGGAGATCATTGTACAGCAATTGATTTAATTGTTAGAAATGGTAGAGATGGTGAAGTATACAATATCGGTGGACATAATGAAAGAACTAACCTACAAGTAGTTAAGACTATCCTAAAAGAATTAGGAAAGCCTGAAACATTAATTAATTATGTAACTGATAGACCTGGTCATGATCTACGTTATGCGATGGATCCAACAAAGATTGAAACAGAGCTTGGTTGGAAGCCAGAACATAATTTTGATACAGGAATTATCGCAACAATCAAATGGAATTTAGAAAACCAAGAATGGTTAAGCCATGTTGAATCTGGTGAATACATGAATTGGTTAGATAAGAATTATAATAAGAGATAATGGATGTGATATTTTGGATAAGTTCGAAAATAGTATGATTGAAAAATATGTTGATGAAATAAACAAGCTATCTAAAAGTGAGACATATCGACGAGGGAAAAAAATTGATTTGTTTTTAAAAAATATTAGACATTTTAAATTCATTAAAGCGATGAAAAATTTACTATCATCATTTAAAACCGAAAAAAATAAAACAAAAACTAATAAAATTTCTATAAATTTTAATCATATTGACAGAAAAATTGTCGTATATACTTGTGTGACTGGTAAATATGATAATTTGAAAGATCCATTATATTATGATAATAATATTGATTATATTGTGTTTTCTGACACTGAGATTAAATCTAGTATTTGGAAATGGTATCCGATACCTGAAAAATTAATTGGTTATTCCAATAACAACATTAATAGATATATAAAAATGCATCCTCATGAGTTTTTTAGTGATAAATATGATTATGCGCTTTATATTGATGGGAATGTTCTTGTTTTAGCACCTGTCTATGATCTTTTCTTATCAATTAATACAAAAGTTGGCTTTTCAATGCATAAGCATGTTATTAGGAATTGTGTTTACGATGAAATTGATGCATGTATAAAGTTTAAAAAAGGTAATAAAGCTAATTTGAAAAAGTATAAAGCGTATCTAAAAAGCATAAATTATCCCAAAAATAATGGATTACTTGAAGCTACAGTGATTGCATATAATTTAATAAGTCTAAATTTTGTAAAGATAATGGATGAATGGTGGAATAAATTTATTGATTTTGATACTAATCGTGATCAAATAGTTTTACCATTAGTATTACATGATTGTAAAATAAGTTTAGATGATGTTTCACAATTAGGAGAAAATGTGTATTCAAATTTACATTTTATTATCGAGTCACATTAGGAGGGAGAATATATAATGGATAAAACTTATTTAAAAGAGCATTATATAAAACATTATGGCTCAGAAGATGAAGTCTTATATTCATATTGTCCGTATAGAATATGTCCACTTGGGGCTCATGTTGACCATCAACATGGTTTAGTTACAGGTTTTGCCTTAAATTATGGTATTGGTATATCATATTCAATTAATGATGATGATTTATGCCAAGTGGTTAGCCATAATTTTGAAAAAAGAAAAAGATTTAGAGTAACTGATGTTTTAGAAAAGAAAAATGATTGGTGTGATTATATTAGAGGTGGAGTAAAAGCACTACAAAAGAATGGATATAATCTTAAATATGGTATTAATGCATATATCTATGGAGAACTACCTGTAGGTGGTTTATCATCATCTGCAGCTAATATAATTAGTTTCTTAATTGCTATTAGTAATGCTAATGGATTTGAATTATCAAATCAAGAACTAATAGATTATGCATTCCAAGCAGAAACTGAATTTGTTGGTATGTCTATAGGTAAATTAGATCAATCATGTGAAGTATTATCTAAGAAGAATAGATTATTAGTATTAGATACTAATACTGGAGAATATAAAACTGTAGAACTAGGTAAGAATGCAAAACCATTTGAATTCTTAGTAGTACATTGTGGAGCAGAAAGATTACTTGCAGGATCATATTATAATGTAAGAGTAGATGAATGTAAAAGTGCTGCATTCATTACAAATTCATATCTAGAAGTATATAAGAAATTTAAAGATACATATCTAAGAGATTTAGATTATAATGATTTCTTAAAATATGAAAATAAAATGCCTAAGAACTTTGCTAAAAGAGCACATCATTATTACAATGAATGTAATAGAGTAATAAGAGGTGAAGAAGCCTGGGCTAAAGGTGATATATTAGAATTTGGTAAGATTGTTTCTGAATCCGGCAAATCATCTATAGAGATGTATGAAGCAGGCTCACCTTTATTAATTGATTTATACAATATAATGGTAAATACTAAAGGTGTATATGGATCAAGATTCATGGGTGGAGGATTCAATGGTGCTTGCTTAGCTATAATTGATCCACAATATGAAAAAGAAGCAATTGAATACATTAAAAAAGAATATTCTAGATTACATCCTGAATATTCTGATAAAGTAAAATTATTTATTTGTACATCAGAAGATGGTGTTGGTGAATAATCTAAGTATTTGGTGGTAAGTATGAAAATTAAAAATATCTTTTTATATATATTTTCTAGTAGATTTAGAAATCATTATTATATAAAAAAAATTAGCAGTAATATCAAAAGAAATAAGAGCGCAAGAAATAAAGTAAATCATTTAGGTAATTATATTTCTAAAGATGCAATAATCGGAAACAATATTTTTATGCCTCATCCAATTGGCATTGTAATTGGTAATGGTGTGAAAATAGGTGATGGTTGTTCTATTTACCAAAATGTAACGATTGGACAAAAAAATGAAAAGTATCCGAAAATTGGTAATAACGTAATAATTTTTCCCAACTCTGCAATAATCGGTGATATAATAATTGGAGATAACGTCGTAATTGGTGCAGGTTCTGTTGTTATTTATAATGTTCCTGACAATGCCATAATCGCCGGAAATCCGTCAAAAATAATAAGATATAGAAACGATTAATTGTTCTTTAAAAATGTAAAGGAGATTTATTTATGAAAATTTTTTTAAGACCTATAACATTAAATGATGCAAGTTACATAATAAAATGGAGAAACAGTCCAAAAGTATTGAATCATTGTTTTAATAAGAATATAGTTACACTTGAGTCTAATAGATTGTTTTATAATGAAAATGTATTGACTGGAAAATATAAGCAATATATTGTAGAACGAGTTGATGATGATTATGGTGTTGTTTCATATCCAATTGCTACAGTATATCTAAAGGATATGGATTATTTTAATAATCGATGTGAATTATGTTTATTTACAAGTGATGATGAAGAGTGGAATACTGATAGCCAAAAATTAGCGATTAGATATCTTTTAGATATAGCTTTTAAGCAATACAATATGAATAAAGTATATTCATATGTTTTTTGCTCTAATATGGATGAAGTTACTTTATTTAAAAATGCTGGTTTTTCAATAGAAGCCAAGTTCATAAAAGAAGCAAAAGGATTAGATGGCAATTATAATGACGCATATAAAATGGTTATTTTTAAGGAAAATATCTAAAATAAATTTATAAATTAGAGTAAGGAATAAGTATGAAGAAACAAAGTATAAAAAAGAATTTTATATTTCAAATTTTATATCAGTTTATAATTTTAGTTTTACCTTTAATTACGTCACCTTATTTGACTAGAGTATTAGGAGGACATAATTTAGGTATTTATGTTTTTTCATATTCAATCGGTTATTATTTTGTAATCGCAGCAATGCTTGGAATTGCAAAATATGGTCAACGAATAATAGCTTCTAGGAGAAATGATGAAAATTCTTTGAGAAAAACTTTTTGGAGTTTATATTATGCTCATTTAATATTTTCATTAGTTTCTCTTGCTGCTTATTTGTTTTTTTGTTTGTTTCAAAAAGATAATAAAACGATTTTTTTTATCCAGGCAATTTATGTTGCCTCTGCCTTGTTTGATATTACTTGGTTGTTTTATGGTTTAGAGAATTTTAAGTCTGTGGTCATTAAAAATTTATTTGTTAAGTTTACTTCGACTTTACTTATTTTTTTGTTTGTGAAAAATCCAAGTGATTTATGGATTTATACATTGATTATGTCATGTAGTTTTTTTGCAGGTCAATTTTCTTTATTACCTCAAGCAATTAAATTGATTCATCCAGTAAAAATATGCTGGAATAATATGAAGGAACATTTTAAGCCCCTATTTGTTTTATCTGTTGCAGTTATAGCAGCATCTTTATATACTATGTTTGATAAAACATTGATAGGTATATTTATTAATGAAGATAATGTTGCTTATTATGAATATGCATATAAAATTATTCAAATTCCAACATCAATTATTGCGGTAATTGGAACAGTATTATTTCCTAGATCATGTGCATGTTATGCATCTGGAGATATAAAAGGAATGAAGAATTATTTTAAACTTGCAATTATTTTTACTTTTTTTATATCTATCGGATCTATATTTGGTCTGATTTGTGTATCTGATTTATTTGTTGAATTATATTATGGTAGTGACTTTTTACCGTCTTCGTTAATACTTAAAACTTTAACTCCATTAATCTTGATTGTAATGTGTGGTGATATTGTTAGAATGCAATTTTTAATTCCTATGAAAAAGGATACTGCTTATATACTAATTGCAGTTTTTAATGCAGTCTTGAATTTGTCAATTTCTTGTATTCTTTTACCATTAATTGGAGTTGAAGGCGCAGTAGTTGGTACAATATCTGCTGAATTGTTTGGCTTGATTTTTCAATCAATTGTATGCCGAAAATATATTGATTGGTTGATTGTTATTAAGTATTTATTATTATTTTTTATGTCTGGACTTGTTATGATTTTTGCGATATTTATTATCAAAAATATTTTTAATGATGGTTGGTTCGCTCTATCATTACAAGTAGGATTTGGTATGATAACATATTTTATTGTATCTTTCTTGTTGGTTTTAGTTATTGAAAGAAAACAAATTATTGTATATTTAAGAAAAAAACTTTAACAAATTATTTTTTTAGAAATTGAAAGTAGAGGTAACTCGTATGACTAAAATAGTTTCTGAAAATGTTGATACGATGTCAAAAAGTAGAATTGAATCTAGAAATTCTAATATTGATTTACTGAAAATAATTGCTTTATTGTTGATTGTGTTATCACATTCTATTCCCTATGATAGTTATTTTTCAGGATACGATTCTTTTATAGATATAACTTTGTCGGTTAGTGATTTTAGGTATTTACTACTTGTATTTTTTAGATATTTAGGCCAAATAGGAAATGTTATTTTCATTATTTGTAGTTCATATTATTTAGTTAAAGAAGATGGTAAACCTAAGGTTTCAAAAGTAATTAATATAATATTGGATTCATTTATAATATCAGTTATTTCGTTATTGTTTGCATTGATATTCAAAATTAATATGACAACGTTTGATATTATTCATTATGTTTTCCCAATAATATTTAGAATGAATTGGTTTATTGGATGTTATCTAATGTTATATGTATTTCATGGATTATTTAATATAATTATTTTTAAATTAGATAAAAGAAAACTATTTTTATTGATATTTATTTTATTTATTATGTATTTCATATTGTCAATTATAGTTGATTCTTTTTATTACACTGCATTTGTTGGATTTGTTTGTTTATATTTTTTTGTTGGTTTTATGAAAAATTATAAGTATCATATTGTAACTAATAAAAAAATTAATTTATTTACATTTATTATTTCATTTGTTTTATATTTTTCATCAATAATATTTATAAATTATGCAGGCTTGAAAATATCCATATTTTCAAATAGAAATTTAATATTATGCTCTATTAATAACCCATTTGGTGTGGTTTTATGTTTTTCGCTTTTTAGTATTTTTTTATCAATGAAAGAAAGAAATAATAAATTAATATCATTAGTATCTTCAGTGAGTCTTTTTGTATATTTGATTCATGCTAACAAAATATTATTTAATTATGTTTATCCTAATATATTTGATTATTTCTATCCATGGTTTAGTGGTGAAAATAGATTTATTTTTTCTTTGATTTTTGCTTTTATAATATTTAATGCTAGTATAATTATTTCAATTATTTATAAGTATTCTATTGAGAGGATAACTTACTATATTTCAAAAAAAATATCAGTTATTGTTAAAGATTTATTAGAAATAGTCTACTTATTTTTCGAATTTATTTCGAAAGAAAAATAGTTCTGATGGAGGTAATTATGAGTAATACTATAAGTAAGGATATTATTAAGCAAAGTATCAAATATTTCTATAAAAGGGCATTCGATGATTCATTTAAAAGATTTTTTGTTAGCTTTTTGATTAAGGATCATTCATATTATAGATACAAATTATATTTACATTATTCCAAAATGATGTATAGAAAGAATAAAAGATTATTTTATAAATTTTTATATATAATATCAACTATTAAATATAAAAGGATATCTTTAAAAATTAATGTACAAATAAATACAGATTATTACATTCAGAATTTTTATTTTATGCATAATAATGTAATTGTGAACAAAAAATCTATAATAGGCAAAAATGCTACTTTTGTTGGAAATAATTGTTTGGGATTAGAAAAAAATGAAGCCCCTAAACTTGGTGATAATGTTGAACTTGGTTATGGTGCAATTATTTTGGGGGGTGTTCATATCGCAAATAATGTTCATATTGGTGCTAATGCTATAATTACAAAAGATATACTTGAAGAGGGAGCAGTTGTTGTTGGCAACAATCGTAGAATAAAATGAAATGTATATTATTATGTGCAGGATACGCAACAAGAATGTATCCATTAACAGAAAATTATCCTAAGCCATTATTAGATATTAAAGGTAAAGCTTTAATAGATTATTTAATAGATGATTTAGAGAATAATAAGGTAATAGAAGAGTATATTATTGTATCTAATCATAAATTTATTAACCATTTTAATGAATGGAAAAATAAAAGAAAAGAAAATATTATCATATTAGATGATGGTTCAACTAATAATGATAATAGATTAGGTGCAGTAAAAGATATATGGTTTGCTATTGAGGAAGCTAACGTTAATGATGATATATTAGTATTAGCAGGAGATAATTTATTAGATTTCTCATTAAAAGGATTTATAGATTTTTCTAATGAAAAAAATGATAATGCAGTAATGAGATATTATGAATCTGAATTAGCTAGATTACAGCGTACAGGAGTAGCTGTAATAGATTCTAATGATAAAATTCTAGAAATGGCTGAGAAGCCTAAACAGCCTAATTCTAATTGGGCAATCCCTCCATTTTATATTTTTAAGAAAGAATGTCTTAATGAAATAAAGATAGGAATTGATTCAGGTTGTAAGACTGATGCACCTGGTGGATTTATAGAATGGTTTAGTAAGCGTAATGAGGTATATGCTTATTTAATGCCAGGGAAAAGAATTGATATAGGTAATTTAGATATTTATTATAAAATAAAAAAATGAAAAAATTTATTATATAATTAATTATAGTATTATTAGAATATTGATAAAATTTTCTATCATATAAAATAAAATGATTATTATATTATTGCATCATATTTTATTTTTTTGGATACTAATTATTATGTACTTTATAATTCGAGTTAAGTATATTACAAATTTTTCCAAATATTTATCAAATGATAGTATTGATACGTTTATTCCTATTGTATTATTTATGTTATATATTATAATTTATACCATTATATATCTCTTCATTACTATTATCTAAAGATTCAATGTTTTTGTTATGAGAAAAAATACTATAAATAGATTTACAAAATAATTATATTATACTGATAGTTTATAAAGATATTTCTTTTGATAAAAAGATGGTGACAATATGACTAGAAAAACGAAATTAAAATTAAATACAATAATAGGATTTATATATCAAATTGTTGCTATAATATGTGGCTTTATTTTGCCGAGATTAATTTTAAGTAATTATGGTTCTGAAACTAATGGATTAGTTAATTCAATCAATATTAAATATTGTCACTTTAATGGAATTGGGTGTTGGTGCTGTAATTCAAACATCCTTATATAAGCCTTTAGCTAATAATGATGAAGAAACTATTTCTAGAATTGTATATTCTGCAAAAAGATTTTTTAGAATTGTAGGTATTGGATTAGTTGTTTTGGTAATAGGAACTTTAATTGCATATCCTATATATGTAAGAGATAAATTCGATATTTTTTCTACAATACTTTTGATATGCGCTCTTTCTATTACAATGTTTGCACAATATTTTTTTGGAATTGTTTACTCGTTATTAATTCAAGCTGATCAAAAAATATTTATTTACAATATAATTCAAATAGTTGTTATTGTATTAAATACAATTGTTTGTGCATTTTTAATTATTAATGGATTTTCGATACAAATTGTTAAATTTGTAACTGCAGCTATTTTTTTGATAAGACCAATTGCTTTATCACTTTATGTTAAAAAACATTATAATATCTATAAAGTTCAATTAAAAGGGGATGAATTACCACAAAAGTGGAATGGAATTGCACAACATATTGCAGCATATATATTAGATAATACAGATATAATTGTTTTAACATTGTTTGCTTCATTATCTGATGTATCTATTTACTCTACATATTATTTGATTGTGCATTCTATTAGATTATTGCTTGTTTCATTGACTAATGGTATTTCTTCTTATTATGGAAACTTGTTAGCATTAGAAGAAAAAGACAAGTTAAAAACAGATTTTAACAAATATAATTTTTTTATTCATTTGATTACTACATTTATGTATGGTTCTACTATTATATTATTAGTTCCGTTTGTTTTAATCTATACTAGTGGGGTGAATGATGCTGATTATAATCAATATATTTTTGGGTTTATTTTAGTTATGGGGCAATATTTTTATTGTATTCGTAGATCTTTTAATATGTTAATTTTAGCTGCAGGACATTATAAGCAAACACAAATGTCTGCTATTATTGAATCTCTATTAAATGTTATTATTAGTATTATTGTTGTTTTTAATTTTGGCTTAATAGGAGTTGCTATTGGTACTGCGATTGCGATGCTATTCAGATGTATATTTTTTGCAATTTATTGTAGTAATAACATTATTAATAGATCAATTATTTTGTTTTTTAAAGAGATGCTTGCTGATTTTTTGATTTTATCAATTTCGTTTTTTATAGGATGGTATTTTAATAAAAATATTGTAATTTCTGACTACATTATTTGGATAAAATATGGTTTTATTATAGCTTTTATCATAGGAATTATAGTGATATTTGTTAATTTAATTTTTAATTTTAAAGAATTAAAGTATTACATAAGCAATTTTAAAAAGAAAACAAAATAAAATATAGAAGTTAAATGTAAAAAAGTATCATTTTCCACACCTAAAACCATCAGTATACTATACATTTTCCTTGTAGAAAATGTTAAAATTGATAAAATTGTTTAAAGAATATTCGCATTATAAATATTATTAACTATAACATTGTGATTATATTTTTTAAAAATTTGTAATATTGCAGTATAATATATATAGATTTATTAAATATAGGAAAAATTGTTTATGAAATTAATTAATTATATTAAAAATAATTATAATTTTTATATTTTAATTGGTTTAACTTTAGCATTTCATTTTGTATCTGCTGAAGCTTTTTTAATTGGTGTATTAACATTATTTTTATTTTATTTATTTTTAGATATGATTATTAATAAGCATATTCCTTTAAATAAAAAATATTTTATTACAATCCCTTTATTAATTTATTTATGTATTGGTTTAATTTTAGGTATTTTTTATAATTATGAAAATCATAATATTTTAAGAGATATATTTTATCATACTAATACTTTAGCAGTGATTTTATTAGCATTGTCTATATTTACAGATAAAATAACAAAAGAACAAGTTTTTTGGACGATATTAATTGTTGGAACAATTATGGGAATAATAATTTTATTAAAAATAAAAGATTTTATAGAAGAAGGAAATGAATTAAAATATAGTTCTTTAAGAAAACTTAGTAGTGCTGGATATATAATTAATTTTATTGCTGTTATATCTTTTTTATTTATAAAAAAATATAAATATATAACTATACCATTAAGTATATTTAATTTATTTGTAGCTATATTATCTTTTTCAAGAATTTTATTAATACTTTTAATATTAATTATATTTTTTATGATGTTATATTATTTAATTTTTACAAAATATAAAATATTAATTTTAAGCATAGCTTTTATTATAGTTATGAGTCTATATTTTGCATCAACAACTGATTTGTATCAAGATTATGTTTTAAGATTTTCTAAAGCATTAAATGAAATAAATCCAAATCAAGATTGGACTATTTCTAAAAATATAAATAATGCATGGCGCGGTTATGAAATATGGATGATTTGTAATGATTTTAATAATTCTGATATATTAACTAAAATATTTGGCCATGGCTTTGGCTCTTTTATATATTCAGATTACCCAATATATGTTTCTACAGTAATAGATGGCAAACAGGTTGCAGAAAAAATAAATGAAATTGCTATATTTCATAATGGATATTTTGGATCATTATTTAAATGTGGTATTGTTGGAATTTCTTTATATATTTATTTTATTATTTCATTATATTTTTGTTCTTTTAAATATATAAAAGATAAAAAAGATTTATTTTTAAATATTGCTTTAATAACATATGTTTTAATTGCAACATATGTTGTAATGGGATTATTTCATAAGGAAGTTTGGTTTATATTAGTTTTTTTAATTATATATTTAATCAAATATAATATGAATAAAAAAGAATCAAATTAAATTTAGCTAAAAAAACTATATTTAATTTCTTTTTATATAATATATTTATTATGATTTTATAATTTTTATTATAAAAAAAATACTTAAATTCTTTTGAAAAATATTGACTAATATATTAATTTTGATATAATTAAAAATGCAGTTTTAAAAGAACTTAAAATTTGCCCGAATGGCGGAATTGGCAGACGCGCTAGACTTAGAATCTAGTTCCTACGAGTGCAGGTTCAAGTCCTGTTTCGGGCACCAGTTAAAAATCAAATGGCTTAAAAGCCATTTTTTTGTTCTTAAAAGAAATGAAGAAAAAAAATAAAAAAACAAAATTAAACCAGAAAAATGGTTTGATTTATAAAAAAAGCTGTTTTTTCTTGAAAAATACAAAAACTAATGTATAATATTTATAGGAGATGATATCTATGATTTTAGAATTTAAAATGAAAAATGTATATTCATATAAAGGTGAAGTTAAGTATAGTATGCTAGCTCCAAATAATAAAGTAAGATTTAGATATCAAGATAACTATAATACAATTTGTGGATTTGATGTTTTGAAAACTGCAGTTATTGTTGGTGAGAATGCAGGAGGTAAAAGTAATTTCATAAAAGGAATTCAATATTTTAAGGAGTTGTTTAAAGAAACCTCAGATCAAACTAGAATATCACTTGAAACTATTTATAATGAAAATTTGCTAACTTATGATGAATCAAATGTTGATAGTTTGAAAAATGATGAATTAGTACAGGAATTTGGAATTATACTTGTTGTTAATTCATTAATATATAAGTATGAATTAACAATATCAAGGTTTGGTATTGAACACGAATCACTTTATTATACAGATGATAAAAGCCATGTATATAAAAAAGTATTTGAATGCAGTACTTCATATGATGAATTTAGAACACAAAACATTAGAAAATCATATTTAGATATACCAGGCAATAAAAAAATCCAAGATTTGGTTATTAATAATCTTAATACTAATTCTACTAAGGGATTAATAGTTAATTCTTTATCATTACTTGGTATACCTAATACATCTGAATTTATTAATGAAGTTAACTCAATTAAAATTCAAAAAAATATGTTAGATATTCCTTTAAGCTTTCAATATAAATCAGAAGATTTAAAACCTCATTTACCTATAATGAAAACACATGAATTTGTTGAAATATTTAAAATGATAGATTCTAGTATTGTTGATATTGAAATAGATGATGATTTTCCTTTATTGAAATCAATAATTAAAAGACGTCATATTGATGGAAGTATATCTAAAAGGCAAATTGCATTTGATTCAACAGGTGTAAAAAACTTCTTAGTAATGTCTATTATTATCTATAAAGTCGTTTATGAGAACGCAATAATATTTAATGATGAAATGGATTCAACATTTAATCCAATATTAACAAGTAAGGTAATATCATTTATTCATTCATTTGAAACAAAAGGTCAATTTATATTTACTACTCATAATATCTTTAATCTAACATTACAAACATTTATGAAAGAACAAATGTTTATAGTAGAAAAGAATAAAGATACATTGGAATCTAAATTATATTCAATTTCTGAATTTGATGATTTAAGGTATGATTCAAATGAAAAAATATATGAATATTACATGAAGGGTGTATTAGGTGGTGCATAATATGGCAATAAGCAAACGAAACAACATCACCGTTATATGTGAAGGAGATACAGAATATAATTATTTAACTGGTCTTAAAAAACATATAAATTCAACTCTTAATATAGTTCCAACAAATGCTAATGGCGGAGATTATTCAAAAGTATTAAGAAAATTAAAACAAACATCTGCTATAGGTACAGTTGCAAGATTTGTTCTTGTTGACTTTGATAGATATATCACTATAGTTAATGAAGATAAAAACTTTCAAGCACTTTTAAATTATTGTAAGAATGAACAAAAGAAAGGGAATCCAACATTTTTAATAGCTTCAAATCCTAATTTTGATATTTTTGTATTAAAGCATAATATTAAATATAAAAATCAAGATAAATTAACATTCTTAAAAGGAAATTATAAATATAAAACAATTGAAGCTTTTAAGCATGATCCGAAAATCTTTGAAAAGTTTAACCCTAATTCAAATGAGTATTTAGAAGTGGCAGCAAATGTAAATCAAAATGAATTAATAGTTTTAAACAAATACGACTTTGATTTTAATAAATATACATTTAAAAAAATGTCTATTGTATTTAAAAAAGAAAATGTTACTTATAAGCTTTCAAATATAATGGATTTATTTAAGCTTTTATAAGTATGGTATAAATTGTAAATAATCTTTATAAAAAAACAATAAAAGAATAATGTTAAGAGAATGAAAGGCGATTGGAATGGCTAGTGAAAAAAAGATTGATGAATTAGGACAAACAATATCAAGAATGAAAAAAGAGGGAATTACTTATGATGGAGCAAGTCCATATATAAGCGGAATTTTAAACTGTTTAGACGAACTTGATGATTCAGTTGTTGACAAGTATTTAAAAGACATAGCAGAATGTCCAAAAGCTAAACATGATGTTCTTTTAGAAATAGCCGTTTATTACCATAAAGGACTTTTTAAATAAAATTTAGCAACCTAAAAACAGGGTTGCTTTTCTTTTGTTTTAAAGTAAAGTAATAAAATGCAAAAAAATCAAAAAATAAAAAGTTTTTGCATTTCAGTGCAAATACTTGAAAAAAATAAAAGTTTTGCTTTATGATAGGAAGAATAGAAAATGCCAAGTTAGCATACTATAGATGGTTATGTTAATGCATTAGTATATGCATATATGTGTTATGAAATAAGTAGCAGGATTATATAATTTCTTGAAGTAATAAAAAAAATAAAGTAAAATAATAAAAAAGGATTCATTTTTAAATTATTAATAGAAGGTGATTTGTTATGGAAGAGAAAAAAATAATTGCAATATCAGGGATAGCATATATAGGTCTTTCTTTAGCATGCTTATTGGCACAAAATAATAAAGTATTTATTACATCTACTAATGATTTAAAAATTGAAAAAATTAATAAAAGAATATCTACTATTAAAGATGATTTAATTTTAGAATTTTTTAAAACAAAAGAATTAGATTTATGTGCAACTAAAGATAGTTTTTCTGCATATAAAAATGCTGATTATATTATTGTTGCGAATATGTCATATTATGATAGAAAAACTAATTTTTTTGATACAGGAAAAGTAGAAAGAACAATTGAAACTATAACAAATATTAATCCAAACGCTTTAATTATTATTAAATCTACTATACCTGTTGGCTTTACAGAAAAAATGAGAGAAAAATATAATAATAAAAATATTATTGTATCTCCTACTTTTTCAAGAGAATCAACATCCTTATATGATAATTTATATCCATCTAGAATTATTGTAGGATGTCCAAAGGATGATTTAGAATTATTAAATAGATCAAAAGAATTTGTTAAATTATTAGAAGAAGGAGCTTTAAAAAAAGATATATCAGTTTTATATACTGGATTAACTGAAGCAGAAGCTATTAAATTATTTACTAATTCATATTTAGCATTAAGAGTTGCATATTTTAATGAATTAGATACTTATTCTAAAATAAATGAATTAGACACAAAAGATATAATAGATGGAGTATGTCTAGATCCTAGAATTGGAAATTATTATAATAATCCATCATTTGGATATGGTGGATCTAATCTTCCAAATGATGCAATGCAGCTAAAAGCGAATTTTAATGGAATACCAGAAAAATTAATAAGTGCCATTTCATCTTCTAATCATTTAAGGAAAGATTTTATCGCAAATGATGTTTATGAATTAGGAAAGAAAAATTCTCCATATTCAGAGCCTACTATAGGTATTTATAGATTATTAATGAAAAAAAATTCAGATAATTTTAATTTATCATCTACTAAAAGTGTTATGACTAGATTAGCAAAAAAAGGTTTAAGAGTTGTTATATATGAACCAACTCTTCACGTTGATTCTTTTTTAGGATTTGAAGTTATTGCATCTTTAGATGAATTTTTAACAATAACTGATGTTATTATTGCAAATAGATATGATAATTGCTTAGATGATGTAAAAGATAGAGTATATACAAGAGATGTATATAGGAGAGATTAATTTATGAATATGGAAGAAAAATTAGTTAATTCTAAAACTATTTATGATGGGAAAGTTATTAAAGTTATAAAAGATAAAGTAATTTGTCCAAATGGGAATGAATCTTATAGAGAAATCATTAAACATAATGGTGGAGCTGCAGTTTTATGCATAAATGAATTAGAAGAGGTTTTATTAATTAAGCAATATAGATACGCATATAATGAAATATTATATGAAATTCCTGCAGGTAAATTAGAAAAAGATGAAGATCCATATAATGCTGCATTAAGAGAATTAGAAGAAGAAACTGCTTTTAAAGCAAAAGAATTAATAAAATTAGGTTCAATTTATCCTACATGTGGATATAGTAGTGAAATAATTCATTTATTTTTAGCAAAGGATTGTAAAATAACAAAAACAAATTTTGATGATGATGAATTTATAATATCTGAATTTATTCCTTTAAATAAAGTTAAAGATATGATAAAAAATGGTATTATAAAGGATGCTAAAACAATATGTGCAATTTCATATTATGAGCTTAATAAATAAAAATAATCTTTTAAATTAAAAGAGGTTTGAAAACCTCTTTTTATAACGATATATAAGGAGAAAAATTAAAATGAAAAGAATTATATTTACATTTATTTTTATATTAATATTTTCATTAATGTCATTTTTAATGATATTTTATCTTGATTTAGCTAATGGGCCATTTTATCTTTTAATTTTAGAAATAATTTTAATAATTTTTCTTCTTGTTTTAAGAATTTTATTAAAAAATAAAAATTTTTTTATTAGAAATTCTATTTTTTTAATTTTTATAATTCTTAATATTTTAATTCTTTCTTTAGCTCAACCTAAAATAGGTTTAGAACAGGTTACAGATGGAAATAAAACTTTAATATTAGAATTAAAAGATGGTAAAATAAAAGGATTATTAAATAAAGATGAAACAGTTGAAGTCTATGGATCTATTCCTTATGCTAA
>CAJOQR010000122.1 GCA_905236965.1 uncultured Acholeplasmatales bacterium
GTTGAAAGATGTAATAATGAAAAAATAAATGTATGCTTAGATTTCGCTCATGCAAACATATCAAATGTTTCATTAGATGAATGGTTTTATAAATTAAAAAAATATATAAAGCATATACATTTAAATGATAATGATGGTATAATTGATTCTCATTCTGAAATTGGAAAAGGGAATATAAATTTTAAAAAAATAAAGGAATTAGTATCTTTATTAGATGAAGATACATCTATTTTAATTGAAATATCTGATATAGATATAGCAATAAAATCATATTTAATTTTTAGGGAGATTTAAAAAATGATTGATATAAATAAAATATTAGAAATATCTATTTCATTAACAAGCGAAAGAGATTATGTTAAATTACTTGAAAAAATAATAAATGAGCTTATGGATATTTCATCTTGTGATGCAGCAACACTTTATCTTAAAGAAAATGATAAATTAAATTTTTTTATTACTAAAAATAAAACATTAAACGAATTTGAAGGTGGATCAAAATCTAAAATTAATTTACCACCTTTAACAATTGATGAAAATAGTGTATCAGGTTATGTTGCTTTAAATAAAAAAACATTAAATATTGCTGATGTTTATTCTGATAATAATAAATTTTTAGGGCCTAAAAAATATGATGCTTTAACAGGATATCATACTAAATCTGTATTAGTTGTTCCTCTTATTGATAGAGAAGGAAATGTATTAGGTGTTATTCAATTATTAAACGCTAAAGATAAATTCGGTAATATAATTCCTTTTGATGAAATGCTTGAAGATGTAATATTTGCATTATCTAGTGAATCTGCAATGCTATTAAGTAATAAAAAATTATATGATGATATTAAAGAATTATTAGATTCTTTTGTAGAAGCATTAGTAAAAGCTATAGAATCAAGAACACCATATAATGCATATCATACAATTAATGTTGCTAAATTATGTGTTGGCTTTGCTAATTATTTAAAAAATAATTTTAATTATCAATTGACAGAAAATGATATAGAAGAATTAAGATTAGCAGCAATGCTACATGATATAGGAAAAATAATTATTCCTTTAAATGTTTTAAATAAATCAACAAGATTTGATCCTTTTATTCCTTTAATGAAAATGAGATGGAATTTAATAACTTCATGCTTAAAAAATAAATTATTATTAAATGAAATAACAAAAGAAGAATATGATTTAGAAATTGAAAAAATAAATAAAGCATGTGAATTTATATTAAAATTAGATACAATGGGTTTTGTTAATGATGAAGATAGATTATATATAGAAAAGATTTTATCTTATGAATATGATACAGAATATGGAAAATTAAAATTGATTGAAGATAATGAAAAAGATGATGCTTATATTGTCAAAGGTACATTAACAAAAGAAGAAAGAAAAGAAATAGAAAATCATGTTGTTTATACATCAAAAATAATAGAAAATATTAAATTTGGAGATTCATATTCAAATGTTAAATTTATTGCAGGAGCTCACCATGAATATTTAGATGGATCAGGATATCCTAATAAATTAAAAGAAAAAGAAATACCTTTATTAGTTAGAATCATTACTATTTGTGATGTTTATGAATCACTAACTTCTACTGATAGACCATATAAAAAGCCTATTCCAAAAGATATTGCATATAAAATATTAACTGAAATGGTAAATGAAGGAAAATTAGATAAGGATTTAGTTGATAAATTTGGAATTTTTATTAATTTGTAATTAATATATTTACCATAAGCAATAATATATCATTTAGAATATTGAGCAAAAGACTTTATTATTTAATCTAAGGTTAATTATTAATCAGTTTGAAGCCTATATTATTCTATGTTATAATAACTATAAGGTTTAAAAAGTGTTTTGAATTTTATAAAAAAAGAGGAAAAATAAAATGAAAAAGGGAAAATTTTTAGTTTGTTTTTTATGTACACTAGGAATAATAAGTCTTGTAATTTCTTTATTTAAATTAAATTCGAATGAAGATTTTATAGTAGTAGAAAATAATACTGCTGCATCATCAGAAGATGTTTATGATTATAGCATATCTGGTGTCAAATCATACTTAAATAAAATATACGGCGATGGAAAAGTAAAAAATATTACTCAGACTTCAAAACAAATAAATGAAGATGTTGCAAATTTTTCACAATCTGATTTGAATAAAAATTATAACAATCGAAAAGGAAATGTTGGAGAAAAAGATAAAGCAACTGGTACTTGTACAATTGTTGCATGTTTGGGCCTTGTTACATATTTTAGTGATATTGATGATTTTGATATTAGTGATTCATATTATGATAATTATGAAAATATTTATGATGCTTGTTTAATAAAAAAATATACTACATTAAATAATGGAACACAAAAAAATAAAGTAAATAATTGTGTTACTGAGTCTTTTAATGTTAATAATTCATCTAGAAAAGGCAATACAAATTGGTGGGAATTGCACAATAATATAAGAGATGCTGTAAATAATAATACTCCAATTATTCTTGACTTAAAAAATCATTCTACTGTTGTTGTGGGATTGGCAACTTATGAGTATGATTGTGAAAAGGAAGTAGAAGTTGGTTGGTGGTTTTGGGAGAAGCGAAAGGAAATACAGACTATTCATGAATCTAAAGAGTTTGTAATAATTAATGAAGGATGGAGTTATTCTGGTCATTCAATTGTTCCTTTAGAATTAATTACAGATACTTGGGATGGTCATCAAGTATGTTGGGCCGAAAAATAGGTGATTAAAATGAAAAAGAAATTAATAATAATATTTTCTATTGCGATTGTCTCAATAATAATATTATTAACTATTGTTTTTACAATTCCAGATAAAAAGCAAAAAATAGAATTAACAAATTTTGAGGGAACAACTTTAGAATTAGGTGAATATAAAGTTAAATCATATAAAAAAGAAAAATATGCAAACAAAATAGAACAAATTGAATTTTTAGTAGATGATGTAAATGATTTTTATAATACAATGATAAAAAATAATTCATTTTATGTTAAAGAGCTTGATTTTAATATAAATAATTATTATGCATATGGTTTTTTTGTGGAAAATAATTCTTTTTTCAACTATAAAATAATGGAAAAAACTGTGTATTTAGAAGCTAGTTTTGGAATGATAGGACTATATAATGAAATAATAAAAGAATATGATAATTATTATTTTAATGGACCAATTACTTATGGAGTAAGTCCTGATATTAACGATACTATTTATTCTGATGTTTCATTTGAACAATTTGAAAGAATTATAAGTTATAGTGATAAAAATTCATATAAAATCATAGAAGATGAAATATATATAAAGGGTATAGAAATAGAAGACAAAAAAACATATACAAATGACTACATTATTATTTTTTATGAAGAAAATAATGAAATTAAAATGAGAAGAAATTATGAATAGAATAACAAAGTCTTTTGGTAAAAAATTAATACTTAATGATATAGAGTTTAATATAAATTCATGTACTCTTATTTTAGGGGAAAATGGGTCTGGTAAAACAACTTTATTTAAAATATTATCAGGATTAATAAAAAAATATAGTGGTGAGATTGAAACTAATGATAATGTGTCAGTATTATTAGATTTACCATGTTTTTATTTATTTCAAACTGGATATAGTAATTTAGAATATTTTTTAAATAAAGATGAATTAAAAAAAGCTGAAAAATATATTGAGTATTTTGAGATGGATTCTTATATTAATAATTTAGTAAAAAGTTATTCTAATGGTATGAAAAAAAAGCTTGCATTAGTTTTAGCTTTTTCTAGAAATAAAGAATATTTATTATTAGATGAACCAACGAATTCATTAGACAATCAAAGCATAGAGCTATTAAAAGAATTATTAATTAAAGAAAAAGAAAATAAAAAAATATTTATAGCATCACATGATATTAAAATTTTTGATAATAATTTAATAGAACAAATAATTTTGTTAAAGAAAACAAAAATATATTCGATTGATGTTTCCTCACTTGATTTTATATACTATAAAATTAAAACAATTAATGCAATTTTTTCATCTAATTATTCTTTTAAGGTCATTGACGATTATTTTGTTTTTAAAATTTTTAAAAATGAAATAATTGAATTTTCAAATTGGGTAAGTCAATATAAATTACTGGAAATGATTAAATTAGATTTATGTGATCCTTTGTATTTGGAGGATTTTTATAATGATTAAGCAATTTAAAAATGTAATATCAAGTTATTTATTTTTGACTATTTTTATTATTTCTTTAATATTTTTAGTAATTAATTATTTTACATATCAAAATAGTGATTTTAAATATTATAGTAAATATGATATTTCTTATTCTGAAAATATTGATGATTATGATTTAGAAATTGATAATTTGAATCATATGATAGATTCAATGGATGAGAAAATGTTAAAATTTGAATATTATAAAGAATATTATTCTAATAAAATAAAAATTTATGAGAACTTAAAAGAAGATAATATTGATTTTGATACAATTTATGATTTTGGATATGGAGCCGTAAATGATAAAACTGTTTATATCCAATCATCAAATTCTTTTTTGCTTTTGATTATAACAATTAATGTTTTAATGATTATATATTTAGCTTTTACTAGGGAATTTGATGATGCGAAATATATGTTTGTTTATGGAAGTAGCAGGCGAAAAAAACTGATTTGTAAATTGATAATATCTTTTTTGTTAGTAAATATTTTGTTTATTATCTATTATTTTATTAATTGTTTATTTTCTTTAAAATTTGATTCAAAATTTCAATATGTTTTAATAATGGGAAGTGATATTAATATTATTAAAACATCATTTTATTTATTTAAATATAATTTTTTATACCTTTTATATAATTTGTGGTTTTTATTTGCTTTTTTATTTGCTTTAGCTATATTAGTCAAAAAAACTATATATTTTGTATCTAGCACTTTAGCTATAGCTTTTTTATTAATTGTGATTCCTAATAATCAAAATTTATTTTCATATATAGGACTATCAATGAATTTTGAAATTGTTTCTTTTGATTTCTATGATATCACTAAAATTGCTATATTAATTCCTTTTATATTTTTAATTTTCAGCACATATTATTTTGAAAAAATGGATTTATAAATGTTATTTATTAGAGTTGGATTAGTCCGACTCTTTAATTTATAATGTTTAAATTATTATAATAATTTTAGTTATTTTACTAACAATTTTATATATTTTTTTATTTTTTGTTGCAAACTTTACTAAGAAGTTATATAATAATAAAATGCCTAATAGGGCGAATTTTTACATTTTTTTAGATTAAAACTATAAGTTTTATAGTTTAAAATATATTTGTGGTTATCCCTAAAATAAGGTTTCGAACAACCTTTTAAGCACAAGCTTAAGAAGTCCAAAAGACAGTTTAAAATTTTAGAAGGGGATTGTATAGAAAGCTATACAAAAAGGTACAGTAAATGAATTACAAGAATGTCAATTATGGTAAAAAATCTGTTAGACGTAATTATTCTAAAATTCGTACTGATTTAGAATTACCAGGATTAGTTGAAATTCAAACTGAGTCTTTTAAATGGTTTGTAGAACAAGGTTTGCAAGAAGTATTTGATGAAATTTCACCTGTTGAATCATTTAAAGGAGATTTAAAGCTTTATTTTGTTGACTATCATTTCGAAGAGCCTAAATATGATGTAGTTGAATCTAAATTAAGAGATATCAATTATTGTCGTCCTTTAAAAGCTCATGTTATGTTAGAAAACACTCAAACTGGAGAAGTACAAGATACTGAAATTTTCATGGGTGATATTCCTTATATGACACCTGTTGGAACTTTCGTTATTAATGGTGCTGAACGTGTTATTATTTCTCAAATCGTTCGTTCTTCTGGTGTTTATTTTTCAAAAGAAATAGATAAAAAATCTGGAGAAACTAAGTTTTCTGGTCAAATATTCCCAACTCGTGGTGCTTGGATTGAATATGAAGCTGGTTCAAAAGAAGTATGGTATGGTAAGATCGATAGATCTAAAAAGATTCCTTTAACTACTATACTTAGAGCTTTTGGTTTATCTACAAATAAGCAAATCACTGATTTATTTGGAGATAATCAATATTTTAAAGCTACTTTTGAAAAAGATAATACAACTAATTCAGAAGATGCAGCTATTGAAGTTTATATTAAGCTTCGTGGTGATAAAGTACCAGTTGAAGGTGCAAGACAATTAATTGTTGAAAGATTATTTGAAGATGGTAAATATGATCTTCAAAAAGTTGGTCGTTATAAATACAATGTAAAATTAGATGTTTTGCAAAGAGCTAAAAATCATGAATTAGCAAAAGATATAGTTGCTAAAGAAGATATTTTTGATGAGGAAACTGGCGAATTATTATTTAATGCTGGTGAAAAAATTGCTAGTGCTGGTGATGTTGTTATAGGTGATGTTTATAATAATATTGATAAAGCAAGATCTGCAATTAGAGAAAAAATCGATTTAGGAAATACTTTATGTGATGATCCTATTTGTGAAATTTTATATATAAATAATGCAAAGGGTGAAGAAGTTAAAGTTATTGGTAATTATCATAAAGAAGATTCCCTACATATTACAATGTCTGATATTTTAGCTTCTGTATCATATTATGTTAATTTATATCAAAATATTGGTAATGTTGATGATATTGACCATTTAGGAAATAGACGTTTACGTTTAGTTGGTGAATTATTAAAGAATCAATTTAAATTCGGTTTTGTTAAATTATCTAAAAACATTAGTGATAGAATGACTACTGTTGAGGTAGATAAAGCAACTCCATCTAATTTAATTAATATAAAACCTTTAACATCATCAATTAAGGAATTTTTCGGTTCATCTCAATTATCTCAGTTCATGGATCAAATTAATCCACTTGCAGAAATTACTCAAAAAAGAAGAATTTCAGCATTAGGTACTGGTGGTATTGCAAGAGATAGAGCTGGTGTTGAAGTACGTGATGTTCATAATTCACATTATGGACGTATGTGTCCTATTGAAACACCTGAAGGTCCTTCTATTGGTTTGATTACATCTTTAGCTACATATGCTAAAGTAAATAAATTTGGATTTATTGAGTCACCATATTATGTAGTAAAAATCGATGAAAATGGTTTAAAATATGTTTCTGAAGATATTGAATATTTATCTGCTGATATGGAAGAAGGTAAAGTTATAGCATCTGCTTCAACAAAGCTTGATGATAAGGGTCATATTGTTGAAGAAAAGGTTATGGGTAGAAGAAATGGAGAAACTGAAATTGTATCACCTGATGAGGTTGATTATATGGACGTATCTCCAAAGCAAATTGTATCTGTTGCGGCTGCATGTGTTCCTTTCCTTGAGCACGATGATGCTACTCGTGCATTGATGGGTGCAAACATGCAACGTCAAGCTGTTCCTATTATTAATCCTGAAAGTCCAATTGTTGGTACTGGTATGGAATATAGAGCTGCTAAGGATTCAGGATCTGCTTTAGTTGCATCTGAATCTGGTATTGTTGAATATGTTGATGCTAAAAAAATAGTTGTTAAAGAAAATAATAATTATTTCCATACATATAATTTATATCAATTCTTACGTTCAAACTCAGCTACAGCTGTTATGCAAAGACCAATTGTAAAACCTGGTGAGGTTGTTGAAAAAGGTGATATTATTGCTGATGGTCAATCTATGAAAGATGGAGAATTGGCATTAGGTAGAAATGTTAGAATTGCCTTTATGACTTGGGAAGGTTATAATTTCGAAGACGCTGTTATTATGAGCGAAAAAATGGTTTATGATGATGTATATACATCACTTCATATAGATGAACAATCTGTTGAATGTCGTGATACAAAATTAGGACCTGAAGAATTTACAACAGAAATTCCAAATGTTAGTGAACAAGCAAAGAAGAATCTTGATGCTAATGGTATTATTATCCCTGGTAGTGAAGTAAAAGAAGGAGATATATTAGTTGGTAAAGTAACACCTAAGGGTCAAACTGATCCAACTCCAGAAGAAAGATTTATTTTAGCTGTATTTGGCGATAAGCATACAGAAACAAGAGATACATCACTTCGTGTTCCACATGGTGGTGGAGGTATAGTTCAATCTGTACAACATTTATCTAAAGCAAATGGCGATGATTTAGGACCTGGTGTTAACGAGGTTGTAAGAGTATTTATCGTTCAAAAAAGAAAAATTCAAGTTGGAGATAAAATGGCAGGTCGTCATGGTAATAAAGGTGTTATTTCTAATATATTACCAATAGAAGATATGCCTTATTCAGCAGATGGTGAACCTATCGATATTATGTTAAATCCACAAGGTGTTCCATCTCGTATGAACATTGGTCAAGTTTTAGAATTACATTTAGGTATCGCTGCTAAAAAATTAGGAGTTAAAGTAGCTACTCCAGTATTTGATGGTGCTACTATTGAAGATATTGAATCTATTATGAAGGAAGCTGGTCTACCAAAGGATGGTAAACAAATATTATATGATGGTAGAACAGGTGAACCTTTTGAAAATCCAATTACAGTAGGTATAATGTATTTCGTTAAATTAAGTCACATGGTTGATGATAAATTACATGCAAGAAATATAGGTAAATATACACTTGTTACTCAACAACCAATGGGTGGTAAAGCTCAAAATGGTGGTCAACGTTTTGGTGAAATGGAAGTTTGGGCATTACAAGCATATGGTGCCGCACATACATTAAGAGAAATGATGACAATTAAATCTGATGATTTAGTAGGAAGAGATCAAGCATATCATGCTATTACATCAGGACAAATTATTCCTGAATCATCAATTCCTGAATCATTTAGAGTTTTAACTCGTGAATTACAAGCACTTGGTATTCATGTTGAATTAATAAATAATGATGGTGAAAATGAGGTTAACCGTTCAATTGTTGACCAAAAGATTCATCCATCTGTTCGTCCTTTAACTGGAAGAAAGCCTCAATTTGTTGAAACACAATTTAGTAAGGCTGAATCTTTAGAAGATGATGATTTATCATTAGATGATGAATCAAATGAATAGGAGGCGTATGATATATGAGTAAGCAATATAAGTATTTAAAGGTTGGTCTTGCATCACCTGAAGAAATTTTATCTTGGTCTCATGGTGAGGTTACAAAACATGAAACAATCAATTATCGTACCCTTAAACCAGATCCAGATGGACTTTTCTGTGAGAGAATTTTTGGTCCTACAAAAGATGATCAATGCGCTTGTGGAAAGTCAAGAAGAAATACAGATAAAGGCCGCATTTGTGAAAAATGTGGTGTTGAAATAACAAAATCTAGAGTTAGAAGAGAAAGAATGGGTCATATTAAGCTTGCAAGCCCAGTTGTTCATGCTTGGTTTTTAAGAAATAGCCCATCTCCTTTAGCAACTTTATTAGGTTTAAAGAGCAAAGATTTAGAGCAAATTGTATATTTAGCTGCATATATAGTTACTGATCCAGGTACTGTAAATGATCCTGAAATTAAGAAAAAAAGAATTTTAACTAAATTACAATATTCTGAATTACAAGAAAAA
>CAJOQR010000123.1 GCA_905236965.1 uncultured Acholeplasmatales bacterium
CATTTCTTGTTTTTCAAATTGATGAACTCTATAAATACCTCTTTCTTCAATACCATGAGCACCAACTTCTTTTCTAAAGCAAGGTGAATAAGATGTTAATCTAATAGGTAATTCATTTTCTTTAACAATTTGTCCTTTAAATCTACCTATCATTGAATGTTCTGATGTTCCAATTAAATATAAATCTTCACCTTCAATTTTATACATCATATTTTCCATTTCAGCAAATGACATAACACCATTTACAACATCTGAATGAATCATAAAAGGAGGAATACAATATGTAAATCCTTTATTAATCATAAAATCTCTTGCATATGAAAGCATTGCAGAATGTAATCTTGCAATATCACCAATTAAATAATAAAAACCATTTCCTGATGTTCTTCCTGATGCTTCTTTATCCAATCCATTAAATTTAGCAATAATATCAGCATGATATGGAATTTCATAATCTGGAATGAAAGGATCTCCAAATTTTTCTATTTCAACATTTTCACTATCATCCTTACCAACAGGAACAGATTTATCAACTATATTAGGAATAATCATCATTTTATTTTTTAATTCTATTTCTAATTGTTCTAATAAAGGATCAATTTCTGCAATTCTAGCATTATTTTTTGAAACTATTTCTTTTATTTTATTAGCTTCATCAATTTTCTTTTCTCTCATTAATGAGCCTATTTGTTTAGATAAATCATTTCTTGATGCTCTTAAAGATTCACCTTCTTGCTTTAAAGATCTTATTTTTTTATCAATTTCAATAACTTCATCTACTAAAGGTAATTTTTCATCTTGAAATTTCTTTTTAATATTTTCTTTAACAATTTCTTTATTTTCTCTAACAAATTTAATATCTAACATTTTTTTATTCCTCCTAAAAAAAATAAAAATCCTAAAAAGTATATAACTTTTAAGGACGAATTTTTCCGTGGTACCACCTTAATTCTAGCTTTTTGCTAGCACTTTAGCGCTTTAACGCAGCAATACGCTTCTTATCAAGGCTAGATTCATTTATAAATCTTATATTATCTTACACCAACCGATAACTCTCTTTTATAAATATTTATAAATTACTTGGTCCTATCATTTAAGAAAATTTACAATATGAATTATACCAAATATTTAAAAATTTAAAAAGATTTTTTTTATTTTTCTTCTAATTTTTCTTCTTCTATTTCATTTTTTGTTTCATTTTCTTTTTCGTTTTCTTTTTTATCTTTTAAATCAGGCTTAATATATAAATAACCAATTAAAGAACCAATTAATATAACTACTATAATAGTAATTAATGTTATATACCATTTTTCAAAAAGAAATTGAAACCAATATCCATATACTAAACATGCAATAAAAATATAAGATGCAACTAATATTAATTTTTTATATATTTTTTTTAATAAATCCATAATTAACACATCCTTATGATTTAATTATAACATTATAATTAATATTTTTATATTTTATTTAAAAGAAAGAATTGGAATTATGCCAATTCTTTCTTTTGTTCTAAAATAAATTCATATAAATTAGATGCATCTGCTTTTTTAGGAGAAACATCAAAGGATAATACTTTAACCTTTACTATTTTATTTCCAAATTCAATTGTAATTATATCTCCTATTTGAAGATCTTTAGATGGTTTAGCAATTTTATCATTAACTAATATTTTTTCACTTTCTGCCGCATCCTTTGCTAAAGTTCTACGCTTAATAAGTCTTGATACTTTTAAGAATTTATCTAATCTCATATTAATTATTTATCATCTTCATCTAATTCATCTAAAATTTCTTCTGTTTCTAAAAATTCAACATCAGCTTCATCTTCTTTAGAATCATCAAATTTAATAATTGTTTTAGAATTAGTTTTATCTTCTAAATCTTTATTTTCTTGTTTTAAATTTTCTTCTGTTTCTTTTTGTTCTTTTAAAGCTTCTTTATTTTTAGCTTCTAAAGCTTTTTTGGCTTCTGCTTCTTCATACCAGCTTAAATGACCTGTTGCAACAATTTCATCAATATCTTGTTTAGTTAATGTTTCAACTTTAATCAAGTATTGTGCAATTAATTTTACTAAATCCATATTTTCTTGTAAGCATTTTTTAGCTCTTTCATAGCATGATTCAATTATTTTTCTAACTTCTTTATCTATTTCTTGAGCAACTTGATCAGAGAAATTTTTATCCTTTAAATAATCTCTTCCTAAAAATACACTTCCAGATTGTTGTTCATATTGAATTGGACCTAAATCACTCATACCATATTCAGTTACCATTGCACGAGCTATTTTTGTTGCTTGCTCAAAATCATTAGAAGCGCCTTGAGTTACATCTTTGAAATTTAATTCTTCAGAAACTCTACCACCTAAATAACCAGTAATTTTATCTAAGAAATCTTGCTTAGTATATAAATATTGTTCTTCTTCAGGAAGCATTAACGCGTATCCTCCAGCTTGACCTCTTGGTATAATTGTTACCTTTTGAACTATATTAGCATTTTCAAGCTTTAAACCAATAACAGCATGTCCTGCTTCATGATGAGCAATAATATTTTTCTCTTTATTAGAAATAACTCTACTTTTTTTAGCAGGACCCATTAAAACTCTATCTGTTGCTTCATCTATATCTTGCATATTAATAGTTGTTCTATTTGCTCTTGCAGCAAGTAAGGCAGCTTCATTTAATATATTTTCTAAATCAGCACCACTAAATCCAGGTGTACGTCTAGCTATTGCTTCAAAATTAACACTTTCTTCAAAATGCTTATTTCTTGCATGAACCTTTAATATTGCTTCTCTTCCTTTAACATCAGGATTAGAAATAGTTATTTGTCTATCAAATCTTCCTGGTCTTAATAATGCAGGGTCTAAAACATCAGGTCTATTTGTTGCGGCTATAACTATAATACCAGTATTATTAGTAAAACCATCCATTTCAACCAATAATTGGTTTAATGTTTGTTCTCTTTCATCTTGGCCTCCACCAATACCAGCTCCACGTTGTCTTCCTACTGCATCAATTTCATCAATAAAAACTATACAAGGAGCATTAGCTTTAGCTGTTTTAAACATATCTCTAACACGAGATGCACCAACACCAACAAACATTTCAACAAAATCAGAACCAGAAATAGAGAAGAACGGAACTCCTGCTTCTCCAGCAACTGCTTTTGCTAATAATGTTTTACCTGTACCAGGTGATCCAAAAAGTAATACACCCTTTGGAACTCTAGCACCAATATCTGAATATTTTTTTGGATTTTTTAAAAAATCAACAATTTCAACTAATTCAGCCTTTTCTTCATCACATCCTGCAACATCATTAAATGTTACTGTTTTAGATTTAGCAAGCTTTGCTGTAGATTTAGCAAAATCAAATGCTTTTGAATTACCACCTTGATTTTTAATTAACCAAATTATTAATCCAATAAAAATTAATGTAGGAATTAAATTTAGCAAAACAGATAACCAAACATTTTGCTGAAGTGGTGTAAT
Organism: uncultured Acholeplasmatales bacterium; assembly: GCA_905236965.1. Lineage (GTDB taxonomy): Bacteria > Bacillota_I > Bacilli_A > Acholeplasmatales > Anaeroplasmataceae > Anaeroplasma. The sequence goes on from CAJOQR010000123.1 coordinate 3,493, forward strand.
TATAATATTTACACTAGGATAAGTATTATAAATTTCATCTAATTTTTCAGAAGTTATAACTAGATAAAATTTATATGTTTTACCACCATCTAATAATGTACCACTTATTTTATATAAATGATAATTTTCATAACCAGATGGAGAACAAGCTAAATCTCCTGTAATATCACCAGATGTAACATATTGTTCAAATTCAGTATATGATATTTCTCTTGCTTGAGTTTGAGTAAATTGTCTAATAAAAAGTATAACAGCAACAATAGTTATAATAACTAAAAGTATTGATACAACATCAAATTTAATTCTTTGAGGCTTTTTATTATTGTTATTTTTATTATTATCTTGCACTTTTCTAATCCTCCTTAATTTTTATATATTTCATCCTTTAAAACTCCAACATATGGAATATTTCTATATAAATCATTATAATCTAATCCATACCCTACAACAAATTCATTAGGAACATTACCGCCAACATAATCAGCAGTAATATTTTCTTTTCTTCCTTCTGGTTTATCTAATAAAACGCAAATTTTTACACTTTTAGCACCATTTGCAATTAATAATTCTTTTACTGCCTTTAATGTTTTTCCTGTATCTAAAATATCATCAACTACAATAACATCTTTCCCATCAACATCAGGGCATTCGCCTTTAATTTTAATAATTCCTGTTGATTGAGCTCCATTATAAGATGATACTTTAAAATAATCAACAGTACATGGAATTGTAACATTCTTTAATAAATCAGATAAAAAAGGAAGACATCCTTTTAAAAGACCAACAAACATAGGACATTTTCCATTATAATCATTTGAAATTTCATTTCCTAATCTTTTATTCATTAATTCTAATTCTTCTTTAGAAACACTAACCTTTTTTATATCTTGTTCTAACATTATAAAACCTCACAAACAAAATAAATATCGCCATTTATTTTATCATCAACAACACTTGATGATTTTATATAATTATATACCCATAAAATATCATTTTTCCCATCTGTAATAATAGGAATTAAATTCCTTTCATCCTTTCTTACCTTAGAATCAATTAATATTCTACTAACCTTTTTATTTCCTATATTAAGCTTAACAAAATCACCATCTTTTTTAGGTCTTACAATAAACGGCAAATTTAGTTTATTATAACATAATCGAATGTATTTTGCATCAACAGGTTCATCAAAAGAAAAATATAATTTATATTTATTGTTATATATTACAACATCACCTACATTAATTGTAATAGAATTAATTAAATTATTTTTTTCTTTTTCTAAAAATGCATAATTATAGCTTCTAATAAATACATTATTATCATTTAATTTGATTTTTTTAGTTCCATTAGAATCATTTAATAAATCTAAAATATTTAATATAATATTATTATTTTTATTAATATTATTATTTTCAAGCATTAAAGAAATTATATCTTTTTTTAAAGCAATATCTAGCTTATTAAAGCTTTCTAATTCAATTTTATTATTATTTAAATTTAAATATTTAATTGAATTTTTTCTAATAAAATTAAATGCTTCTTTTACTTGAATATTATATTCTAAGGTTTTTAATCCTAAATCACTACATTCTTTTTTTAATTGAGGAATAACATGATGACGAATTCTATTTCTTAAAAAATCATCCTTAAAATTAGAACTATCTTCAAAATAAATTAAATTATTATCTTTAGCATATTTATAAAGCTCATCTTTAGTAACACATAAAAGAGGCCTTATAATTTTATAATCACCATCATAAAAAGATATAGAAATTCCACCATATCCATACAAATTAGACCCTTCCATAATTTTCATTATAATAGTTTCTATTTGATCATCTAAATGATGTGCAGTGGCAATTGTATGAGTATTATATTTTTTACATAAATCTTTAAAAAAATTATATCTAGCATTATGTGAATCATTATGAAAATTATCTATTCCATCATAATGATAATCTAATAATTCAAAAGGAATTTTTAAATTTAATGCTAATTCATTCATAGCCTTTTGTTCTATTTCTGATTCTTTTCTTTTATGGTGATTTACATGAGCTAAAATTACTTTATATCCTAATTTATTTAAAATATTAATTAAACAAACAGAATCAACACCACCAGAAGTAGCACAAATAATTGGTTCTTCGATTATTAAATTATTATCAAAAATAAATTTTTTAATCTTATTTTCCATATGCTCTACCTCAATCGATAACTATTTTAGCATATTTTAGCATTTAAATAAATAGATTGCCAATTTTTTCAAAATATCACACAATTACACTTAATTATCACAAAATACTATTCAATTATATCTAAATCTAATATATTATCAAACATTATTATTTTATTTTTAATTTCTATAAATAAATTTTCTATATCTAATTTTATATTTCCAATATATTCTAATTCATGACCATCTTCATAATATTTTAATTTAATAATTGATTCTTTTTTAATTAATTTCATATTATTAGATATTTTATCAATAATATCAATAGATAATTCTTTTTTCATTTTAGATTCATATTCATATTCTTTTAATTTAATAGCTTCCCTAAATCCTGCTAATGCATCAAATGGAGCAAATTGCTTAGCTCTTTTTTCTCTTTCCATCTTCTCCACTTGCATGACCTCCTATCATTAAATTTCTCTCTCTTTGAGTAGAATTTTTTAAATAATCTAATGCTTCTAATACAGAATTTTTACCATATTTATCTTTAATATTAATCATTGATTCCATTAATCTTTTTTCTTTTTCTATTTCATCTAAATTACAAAATAAATCATAATGCTCATATTTTAAATCTAATGCTGGCATAGAAAATCCTAATCTTCTAATTTTAATATTTCTATATTTTATTTTTAAAAATAATTCATCAACATATTTTATTATTAAAGAATATAAAGATGTTGTAATACTCATTGTTGTTGAATATGCTTCTCCACCTTTAGATATATCATCATAATAAATACCAATAGATAAAGCATTTGTAACATATTTATTTTTATATAATCTTAAGCATGCTTGCCTTACCATTTCTTTTAAAACAATTAAAGCATCATTATATGAATATCCACATGGTAATATTTGAGATTCAGAAATTGATTTTGAACTTGATTTATAATTTTTAATATCCTCCATTAAGCATGTTTCAATACCATTTGCATGATCTATTAATAATTCAGCATCTATACCAAATTCTTGTTCTAATATTTTTTCATCTAAATTTCTTATACCTTCCATATCATAAACACAATATTTAGCAAGACGTCTTGCTGTACCAGATGAAATTCTCCAAAAATCTGTTATTGGTTTATGATTTGATAATTCTTTTATATATTTTTCTTCTGTAAGCCACCCTATTCTATCTGGTGAATTTTTAGCTGATATATCAAGTGCTATTTTTGCTAAATATAAATTAGTTCCAATTCCACAACTTGATGGAATATGAAGCTTTTCATAAATCTCATTCATTAATTTTTTAGCAAAAGATTTTGCTTTTATATTATATAGCTTTAAATAATCTGTAACATCAATAAAGCATTCATCAATTGAATAAACATGAATATCCTTTTTATCAATATAATTTAGATAAATACCATATATTTCTGCTGACATATCAATATATTTTTGCATACGAGGCTTAGCACAAATAAAATCTATATTTTTAGGAATTTGAAATAATCTACATCTATTTTTAACTCCTAATTTTTTCATATTAATTGATACAGCTAAACAAATTGTTTTTTCTGTTCTTTCTGAATCTGCAACAACTAAATTAGCACTATATGGATCTAATCCTCTTAAAGAACATTCACATGAAGCATAAAAAGATTTCATATCAATTACAAAATACACTCTTTGATTATCCATAAAAGCCTCCTTTTTGCATCATTATAACATTTAAATAGACACAATAAATGACTAATAATTATTTTTATATTAAAAAAATTGAGTTCAATAAACTCAATTTTCTAATTTATGATATTTTTCTTTATCCTTATACATTTCTTCATCAGCTACATTTATAAAATCTTTAATATTATTTTTAGATTCATCAAATTTTGTATAACCAATCGCAATAGAAACAGTATATCTATCATCATTTATTTCTTTATTAATTAAATCTAAATATTTTACAAACATTGGTTTTAAATCAGAAATTGTTATTTCATTTAAATTTCCAACAATACAGAATTCATCTCCTGCATATCTTGCAACAAAAAATCCAGTTTCTTCTGAAAATATAGTTAAATTTTTAGAAATTATTTCTAAAACTCTATCTCCTTCTAAATGTCCATATTTATCATTAATAGATTTAAAATTATTAATATCTAAAATAAATAAATATAGCTCATCTGTTTCTCTTTTCATTTTATTTTTCAAATATCTCATAAATTTATTTCTATTAGGGATATTTGTTAAAGTATCTATTTGAACCTGATTTTGTAATAATTGTAAATAAATAATCAATGTAGATACTGTTATAAATGCTAATATTAATGGATATGTTTTAGATAATATTTTTTCTAATGAAAATTGTAATATAACACCAACTAATGGTAATAATGCATAAAAAACTATACTAATATTTAAATTTCTTTGAGCTTGATATTTTTTTATAAAAACTTTAATTAAAGAATAAAAGCCAATATAAGATAAATAAAATGCAACAGTTATATATTGTAAGAAATTTATAGGGCCTTGAGCATAAGCTCCATTATCATCTATATAAAATAGCCATCCTGTAAACATAGAAATAAATGCTATTAATATTGTAAAAAGCGCTGGGATGGTAAATAAATATCTTTTTTTCTTATCATTTAAAGAAATATATCCAGTAATTAATGCTAAAAGTAAAAATGTTATATAATTTGTTGATGATTGCCCAATGAAAAAAATAAAAGAATTTAAATAGCATAACGAAATAGGGAAATTTAAATAATCTAATGTATTTAATGAACCTATTATTTCAGAAAATAGCATAACAAATTCTGATATTAATGCTATTAGCAATAATATTTTTTGATATGAAGTTAAATTAAAATCAAAAATAGCTTTTGCCAATAATATTATTAATATCACTAAGCAATACACAAGCATAACTACATAGTCTATAGACATAATAACCCCCACAAAGTAAATGCTTACACTGTTATATTATATAATAGATTTTTATTTTTTCAATTATTTTGTCTTAATTCTTACTCATTTTAGAACTTAATTTTTTCAATTTTATTTCATATTTCAATTTTTCTTTTGTATTTAATATATGATCATAAAATTTTATTATATTATTGTATAAAAAAAATAAAAATTGGTTGTAATTATCTTCTTCTTTTTCTTTATTTTTTTCTAAATTTTCAAATATTTTTATAGCTTCTAAATAATATTTTTCAGCATTTATAACATCTTCTTTTTGATCATATAATAAAGCAAGCCCTCTTATAGCTATACCATAAGAAAAATCATCATAAAATCCATATTTTTTATTATATTTTTCTATTGCTTTTATATTAGATAAAAAGCATTGCTCTGATTTATCATAATCAGGTAAATCTAAATAACTATAAGCAATTGAATTATTTACATATATTATATTTAATAAAAAAGCCATATCTTCTTTGCTTAATTGTTTATAAATTTCTATTGCCTTTTCATAATAATTAATTGCTAAAATATCATCATATGAATCAGAAGATAATATTGCTGCATAACCACAATAAGCTGTTGCTAGCCTTTCTTTTAAATCAGATGTTTTTATATCAATTTCATTTTCTAAAATAGATATAATTTCTTCATATACCTTTTTAGCCTCAGCCTCATCTTCTTTTAATTCATTTATTATTTCATATAAAACATCAATTTTAGCATCAATATATAAGCCTATTTCTTTTCCATTATATATATAATCAATAGCGTCTAATTTTTTATATAATGCATCAATTGCTAATTCTTTTTCTTCCATGTCATTATATGCCATAATTAAATTATTATAATATGTTTCTAAAATAATTGAATCCTTCATAGATTTTGATTTATAAAATGTATTTATTGCTAATAAATAATAATCAATAGTTTTTTGATTTTCATTTAATTCATAATATAAAATTCCAAATCTATTATAAATCATACTTAATTCATAATAATATGATTCATCTTCTTTTACTTTTTTTATTATAAAAGATTTTATTTCTTCTAATAAATATAATGCATCAGAATATTCATCTTTATTTTTTAAATCATTTATTATAGATAAATATGCTTCTACATAATCATTTATATCTTCTCTTGTTAAAATATCTAAATTTGAGCTATATAAATCCTTTAATTCTAAATAATAAGTTATACTTTCATCAAAATCATTAAAAAAACAATAAGATGCAATTTCATTTAAGCTATTTGATAATAATTTTAAATGTATTTTTTTATTTTTTATTAATTTTGCTGTTGCGATACTATCCTTTAAATATTTTAAATATAAATTATAATTTTCTAAATCATAATAAATATATCCAACAAGTAAAATTGATTCATATAATCTATCTAGGCTAACATTTAATTTTCTTGCTATTTTTAAAGATGTTTTAGCATCTTTTATAGCATATGATAATTGATTATAATGCTTTTCAATATAGGCTAATTCTTTTGAATTAATATATATTAATTCATAATCTTCTTCATTTTTTTCATCTAAAATATTTTTTAAAGATAACCTTGTTTTTAATTCTAAATTATGCTTTTTTAAAGCATTATAGCATTCTGCTAAATTAAAAAGAGCTTCTTTTAATAAAGATATATCAACTTCTTTTGCTAGAGTTAATAAATTAATAACTTTTTTATATGAATTAGAAGATTTTTTATAATTTAATAATTTAATATATGAAAGTCCTAAAAAAGAATATAATTCAGGTAATAATTCAATTGAATCAGAATCATTAGTATATTTTAATGCTTTATTACCATGATATATTGCCTTTTTATATAAAGAATTTTTTAAATAATATCCACAAAAATTAAATTCTATTTTAAAAAATTCTATATCATCTTTAACATTTGATAATAATAAATATTTTTTTGATTTTGATAAATCTAATATATTTGTTTCATCATCCTTTGATAATATAAATTTATAAAAATAAGAATCAGATAAAATTTTATATGATTCGGAATTTAAATCACTTTTTAATAAATATTTAATTGTTTCTTGAAAATATTTTACTGATTGATTTTTTAATGCTAAATCATAATAAATAGATGCTATATCAAAATATGATTCAGAATTTTTAATATGCTTTAACATATTAATCATATTTAATAAAGAATCATTATCATATATTGTTAAATCATTATTAATTAAATAAGATGCTATTTTTAATATTTTATTATCATATAAAGAATTATATTTAATATTATTTTTAAATTCTAATTTTGATATTACATTTTTTATTTTTTTATTATCAACATCTATTAAAATATCATCTAAATATTCATCAAATTTCATAAAAAACACCACCTAAAGAAAATAGGATAGTATTTTCCTATTTATTCTTTGATAATTTTTTATATTCTTCGTAAATTTCATCTAAAAGAAGATCATCTTCTACTTCAATAAGCTCATAATTAGCTCCATCTACATATATATTATAAGCTATAAGAATATCATCATCTAAACCTAAATTAATAGGTTTTAAAATTGCATATTGTTCACCATTTAAATTAATTAATGCGTATTGCTCAAATTCTATTTGTTCGCCTTTATCATTTGTAAAAATAACATTGTCATTACATTTTTCATCAAGTAATGCTTCAAATGGATTTTTATTTTTCATTTAATTCTCCTATTTTTGCTTTTTAGCTTTTACTTTACCATTACGTTTAGAAAATCTTTGAATTGTCTCTATAGCCTCAGGACAATCATTTTCTGCAGATAGACTATACCATTTATATGCATCATCTAAATTAGGCTGAGCAATTCCTAATGCTTTTTCAAAGCATTCACCTAAACGATACATTGCATAAGCATTTCCACCTTCTGCAGCCTTTGTCCACCAATATTTAGATGTTATTAAATCAACCTCTATATTAGCTTCTTTTGGAGGAATTTGATAAACATCAGCTATTTGAACCATAGCCTCAACATATCCTAAATTAGCAGCTTTTACCCAATAGCTCATTGCTGTTTCATAATTTTCTAAAACACCATTTCCTGATGCATAAGCATTTCCTAAGCGGTAATTAGCCTCAGGATTATCAGCACCAGCAGCTTTTATCCACCAATAAATAGCTTTTTTCATTGATTTTTCAACGCCATTTCCTTCAGAATATCTATTAGCCATTTTAACTTGTGCATTAATATTATTTTGATTTGCGGCAAGCTCATAATAGTGTACAGCAAGTTCAGTACATTGTAATGTTCCATATCCATCAGCATAACAATCAGCAATTCTTTCTTGACAATATGGATCTCCTGCCTCAGCTCCAGCTAAAAATAATGTAGCTGCACCTTTAATTTTTCCTAACATTTCATAACAAATTCCTGCATCTCTTTGTGCTTCTATTACACCTTGCTTTGCAGCATGGACTAACCATTGTGCCGCTCTTGGAATATCTTTTGTTATTCCTGATCCTGTCATATAAGCTGCCCCTAAATAATATTGACTTAAAGGATGAGCATATTTTGCAGCTTCAGTAAACCAAGCAACAGCTTGTGTAGAATCTTGATTTATTCCTGTTCCTTCTAAATAACAAAGTCCAACCATATATTCAGCCTCAGTTATTTTATTAACTGCTGCTGATGTAAATAATTGAAATGCTTTTTTATAATCTTTAGGAACACCTTTACCATAATAATAACAATCACCTAAATAATATGCTGCAGCAAAATTATTATGATCGTTTTCTGTTATTTGAATAAATAATTGAGCAGCCTCTTTAAATTTTTCTTCATTATATAATTCTTCTGCTCTTCTAAAAACACCACTATATTGATTAACTATATATTCAGCCATAGATATTTTACTCCAATCGCAATATTGTTATTAATATTATAAAATAAAAGTAAAATATAAACAAGAAAATAGAATTAAAAAAAGAATGACTTTCGTCATTCTTTCTTCTACTACTAAATAAAGAAAAAGGATTTTATTGAAAAGGATGATAGGTTAGCATTGTTGAAGGATATTTTATAAAACACAATTTAGAATAATATAATCGTTTGCTTTTATAAGGAGAGTTTTTATTTTTGCTAACCTATCTTTTGTAAATAATTAAATTCAAAGCTTCTAATTATTATTTAATCTATTTTTTAAATAAAATCAATATGAATTCGTTTTCTTCTACATAAATAATACATTGTGTTGATAAAAGGAGATGGCTAGCATCTCCTTTTTTTTAATTATTCATCGATATCGTTTAATTCATCTTCTGAAATAACAGATGCAATATCATCATCTATTTCTTCATCTTCTTCATTAATGATATCAGCTTCTTCTACCTCATCTAAATCTTCTTCTAAATCAGAAGGTTTATGTTCACATTCAAAGCTTTCTTCAACTAAAATACCAGTACCTGCAGGAATTAAACCACCAATAGATACATTTTCTTTAATACCTTGTAGATAATCAACCTTAGATTGAATAGCAGCTTGAGTTAAAACTCTTGTTGTTTCTTGGAATGAAGCAGCTGATAAGAATGAATCTGCGCCTAAAGCAGCTTTTGTGATACCTAATAAAACAGCTTTACCAACAGGTAATCTCTTTCCTTCAAGCATTGCTTTACGAGTAGCTGATTTAAATTCTTCAATTGATACATCCTTACCTGGAAGTAAATCAGTATCTCCTTCAAAAATAACATTAATTTTTCTCATCATTTGATGAACTATAATTTCAATATGCTTATCAGCAATATCAACAGATTGAGAGCGATAAACCTTTTGAACTTCTTCAATAATGTATTTTTGAACAGCATCAGCATCTAAAATACGTAATAATTCTTTAGGGTGAATAGAACCTCTAATAAGCTTTTGTCCACGATTTACAGAATCATCTGTATTAACTAAAATTTCAGCAGTTTTATCAACTGTGTAAATTTTTTCTTCAGTATCATTTGCTATTTTAATTGCAATACCAGCTCTTGTTTCTTCTTTTGAAATAACTTTACCATTAATTTCAGATAATTGAGCTAAACCCTTAGGCTTACGTGCTTCAAATAATTCTTGTACACGTGGTAAACCTTGAGTGATATCTCCACCAGATGCAACACCACCATTATGGAATGTTCTCATTGTTAACTGTGTACCTGGCTCACCAATTGATTGAGCAGCAATTGTACCAACAGCTTCACCAACTTCAACTTCCATATTAGTTGCTAAATTTCTACCATAGCATTTCTTTGAAATACCTGTTTTTGAATTACATGTTAATGCAGTTCTTAAGCATACAGCGAAATGCTTGCCAGAATCTTCTAACATCTTTTTATTAATATCAGCAATTTTTTGGGCAGCATCTTCATTAATGAATTCATTTCTTGAAACGATTACTTCACCACTAAATGGATCTATGATATCTTTTGCTGCATAACGTCCTAATGCACGCTCTGCAACACCAACAATAATCTTTTTATCATCAGTTTCTTCACAAATATCCTCATAATATGCGCCTCTATCAGAGCCATCATCTTCTTCACAAATAACAACTGATTGAGAAACATCTACTAAACGACGAGTTAAATAACCAGATTCTGCTGTTTTTAAGGCTGTATCTGTAGAACCTTTTCTAGAACCATGTGTTGAAATAAAGAATTCTGATACTGATAAGCCTTCACGGAAGTTTGCTTTAACTGGAACTTCAATTGTTTCACCAGCAGTATTACTCATTAATCCTCTCATACCAGCAAGTTGTGAGAAGTTAGAAGAACTACCACGTGAACCTGAATCAGCCATCATGAAAATTGCATTATTCTTTTGCTTAGAAAGCTCAATCCATAAGCCTTTTTCAATTTCATCTCTTGCAGTTGACCATTCTTTTTCAACTTGCTTTTTACGTTCAGCATTAGTTAAGAAACCTAATTCATATTCTTCTTGAATTTCATCTACTTTTCTTTCTGCTAAAGAAACTCTTTCTTTCTTTCCTTGATAATCAAGTACGTCAGCAGCAGAAATTGTGATACCTGAAATAGTTGAATATTGATATCCTAAATCTTTAATTCTATCAAGCATCTTAGATGTTTCTGTAATATGAAGCTTTTTAAATACTTCAGCAATAATTCTAGAAATATTTTTCTTCTTCAAAGGAGAAATTTCACTAGATGCTAATAATTCATTATAAGAATTTGGATTTTTAGGATCTAAGAAATATTTAACAGGAGTTGATTTTGTTAAATTATCTTCTGATGAATCATTTAAATATGGAAATTCATTAGGCATAATATTATTGAATATCATCTTACCCATTGTTGTAAATAAATAATTAGATGGTTTATTTACACCTGCAAATCTAGTTTCTGGTAAATATGATACATCTACAAAAATACGTGTATGTAATGTAATATCACCATTTTTATATGCCATCCAAGCTTCATCATAATCTTTATAGAAATGACCTTCGTTTGGCTCATTTGCATTTTCTAATGTTAAATAATAATTACCTAAAATCATATCTTGTGATGGTGTAACAACTGGCTTACCATCTCTTGGGTTTAAGATATTATTACATGCAAGCATTAATAGTCTTGCTTCAGCTTGAGCTTCTAAAGATAAAGGTACATGTACAGCCATTTGGTCACCATCAAAGTCAGCATTAAATGGTGTACAAACAAGTGGGTGTAAACGAATTGCTTTTCCTTCGATTAAAACAGGTTCAAATGCTTGAATACCTAATCTATGTAATGTAGGAGCACGGTTTAATAATACAGGATGCTCTTTAATAACTTCTTCTAATATCTTCCATACAACATCATCTTGATTATCACATTGCTTAGAAGCAACTGATAATGCAACACCTGTTCTTTCCATTAATTCTTTAATAACGAATGGTTTAAAAAGTGTTAATGCCATTTCTTTTGGAAGACCGCATTGATACATTCTTAATTCTGGACCAACAACGATAACAGAACGACCTGAATAATCTACACGTTTACCAAGTAAGTTTTGACGGAAACGTCCTTGCTTACCTCTTAACATATCAGATAAGCTCTTTAAAGAACGATTTTTATCATTAGCTCCACGACCACCACGTTTTGAATTATCAATTAATGAATCAACTGCTTCTTGAAGCATTCTTTTTTCATTTTCGATAATTAATGATGGTGCATGCATTTCATATTCTTTCTTTAAACGATTATTTCTATTTAAAATTCTTCTATATAAATCATTTAAATCAGTTGTAGCAAATCTACCACCTTCTAATTGAACCATAGGACGTAGGTCAGGTGGAATAACAGGTAATACTTCAAGTATCATCCATTCTGGTTTATTATCAGATCTTAAGAAAGATTCAACAACTTCTAATCTTTTAATAGTTTGATCACGACGTTGTTTTGATGTAGTTTTTAATCTCTTTCTTAAATTCTTTGCTTCTTCTTCTAAATCAATTTCTTTTAATAATTGCTTAACAGCTTCAGCACCTGTCATAGCTTTAAATTGATTTGGATATTTTTCTTGTAATTCAGAATATTGTAATTTAGTTAAAATTCTTTTTTTCTTAATTTCAGGATCATTTACAGTACCTGGATCAGTAAC
>CAJOQR010000124.1 GCA_905236965.1 uncultured Acholeplasmatales bacterium
AAGGATGTCCTTCTCTTACTAAAGCTTTTGCTGTTGGAATCATTATTTTATTAAGTGCATAATCATAATCATCTTTTGTAATAAAAGGAAGTGGAGAATAAGCACCCATTCCACCTGTATTAGGCCCTAAATCATTATCAAAAGCTCTTTTATGATCTTGTGCCATTTCTAATGGATAAACATTTGATCCATTAACAAAGCACATAAATGAAAATTCTGGTCCTTCTAAATATTCTTCTACAACAACTTTACCTTCCCCAAATTTTACATTTAAAAGCATATCCTTTAAAGCATTATCAGCTTCTTCTTTTGAAGTTGCTACAACAACACCTTTTCCTTGAGCTAAGCCATCAAATTTAATAACTGTTGGAAGTGGTGCTAAATCTATATATGATTTAGCTTCTTTATAATCACTAAATACTTCATATCTTGCTGTAGGAATATTATATTTTTGCATTAAATCTTTTGCAAATTCCTTACTAGATTCAATTAAAGCAGCATCTTTTGTTGGACCAAACACTTTAATTTTTTCTTCTTTCAATCTATCAACAATACCTAAAGCAAGACTTGCTTCTGGTCCAATAACAACTAAATCTATATTTTCTGCTTTTGAAAATTCAACAATATTTTCTATATCAGTATCTTTAATATTAACACACATAGCAAGCTTAGAAATACCTGCATTACCAGGGGCTGCATATATTTCATCTACTTTGCTAGATTTAGATAGGGCGTGTATTATAGCATGCTCTCTTCCGCCGCCACCTACTACTAAAACTTTTGCCATAATCTTTTCTCCTTAAAATTAGTGCTTAAAATGACGCATTCCTGTAAATACCATAGGAACATTATTAGCATTAGCTAAATCAATAGAATCTTGATCTTTTTTAGAACCACCAGGTTGTACAACAGCAATAACACCATTTTTAATGCCATATTCTAATGTATCTGCAAATGGGAAGAAAGCATCAGATGCTAAAACTAAACCATCTGTAACACCACGAGAATGTGCTTCTTCAATTGCAATTTTTGCAGCACCAACTCTATTCATTTGTCCAGCACCAACACCACATGTTGTACCATTTTTTACAGCAACAATCGCATTAGATTTAACATGCTTAACAATTTTCCATCCAAAATCCATATCAGCTAATTGTTCTTTAGTTGGTAATGAATTAGTTACTGTCATATCTTCTTTTATTTCTTTTGTTAAAGTATCTTGATCTTGAACTAATAATCCACCATTAACAGTAACATATTGTTTTTGTTTTGGATAATCTCCTAATTTATATTCAATTAATCTTAAATCAGGTCTTTTTGCAAAAGCTTTTAAAGCTTCATCTGTAAATCCTGGAGCTAAAATAACCTCTAAGAATATAGATTTACCTTTTTCACCATGATCAAATTTAATTAAATTAGCTGCTTCACCATCAATAATTTGGTTTGTTGCAACAATTCCACCAAAAATTGATACAGGATCTGATTCATATGCTTTAAGCCATGCTTCTTTTAAATCCTTTCCTATTGCAGCTCCACATGGATTCATATGCTTTAAGCCTAATGCAAAAGGAGTATTACCAAATTCTTTAACAATATTTAAAGCAGCATTTGCATCTTGAATATTGTTATAAGATAATTCTTTTCCTTGTATTTGTTTAGCATTAGCAAGTGAATAACTTAAGTTTTTATCTGTTGAATAAAATTTTGCTTCTTGATGTGGATTTTCACCATATCTTAAATTTTGAACTAAATCTGCTTCAATAAATAATTTTTCAGAAAGTCCTGCTTTTTCTCTCATATATTTAGCAATCATAGTATCATATTCAGCTGTTAATGTATAAACCTTTGCAGCAAGCTTTAATCTAGTTTCATATGTAGTATTACCATATTCTTTTATTTCATTTAATACTAAATCATAATCATTAATATCAGAAACAACTGTAACAAATTTATGATTTTTAGCAGCAGATCTTAGCATTGAAGGTCCACCAATATCAATATTTTCAACTGCATCATCAAATGATGCACCTGATTCAATTGTCTTTTTAAAAGCATATAAATTTACGCAAACTAAGTCAATATATTCAATATTATGCTCTTTTATTTGTGCTACATGAGATTCTTTATCTCTTACAGCTAATAAGCCACCATGAACCATTGGATGAAGTGTTTTAACACGACCATCTAAAATTTCAGGAAATCCAGTTACATCAGATATATCAATTGCTTTAACTCCACCAGAAATTAATACTTTTTTAGTACCACCTGTAGATACAATTTCATATCCTAGGCTTTCTAAGCCTTTACAAAATTCAACAACACCAGTTTTATCAGTAACACTAACTAACGCTCTTTTCATTTTTTATTTCTCCTCACATAATTTTTTTAAAACTTTTGGATATAATACATGCTCTATAGCATGAATTTTTTCTTCAACATCATCTATACTATCATCTTCATCAATATGAAATGATTCTTGATCAATAATTTTTCCTGAATCCATTCCAGCATCAACATAATGAACAGTAACGCCAAAAACCTTAACACCATAATTATAAGCATCTGATATTCCATGTGCTCCTTTAAATGAAGGAAGCAATGCAGGATGAATATTAATTATTTTACCTTCATATTTATTCAATAAAGTTTTACCACATATTCTCATATATCCTGCAAGACATATTATATCAATTTTTAATTCATCTAATTTTTTTACTATCATTGCTTCATAATCTGATTTTTTTTCATAATCCTTAGGGTTAAAGATTAATGCTTCTACATTATGATTAGAAGCTCTTTTTATGACATAAGCAGAAGGATTATCTGTAACCATTAATAAAAGATTAGCATTAATTTTTTTATTTTCAATTTCTGTTGCTAAAGCTTCAAAATTAGTTCCAGAACCAGATGCAAAAATTGCTACATTTTTCATTATTTTATTTCTACCTTACCACTATTTGTTACAGAGCCAATAATATATGCATTATCTCCATATTTTTTTAATATGTTAATAGCATCTAATGCATCCTTTTCATTATCTAAAGCTATTACCATACCTATACCCATATTATAAATATTAAACATTTCTCTATGATCAACCTTACCATATTTTTCTAAAAATTTAAAAACAGGTAAAATTGGCCATGAGCCTTCTTTAATATCTAAACCCATACCATCTTTTAATATTCTTGGAATATTTTCATCAAATCCACCACCAGTGATATGAGCAACACCATGAACATCAACATTTTTAATTACATCTAAAACTTGTTTACAATATATTCTTGTTGGAGTTAATAAGATATCTCCAACAATTCCTTCTAATTCATCAGAATAAGAATGAATATCAATATTATTATCAGCAATAATTTTTCTTACTAAAGAAAAGCCATTTGAATGAACGCCAGTTGAAGCAACACCTACTAAAATATCTCCAACCTTAACCTTTGAATCATCAATTAATTTTGATTTTTCAACTACACCTACAGCAAAGCCTGCAATATCATATTCTCCATCTGCATACATACCAGGCATTTCAGCAGTTTCTCCACCTATTAATGCGCATCCAGCTTGAACGCAACCATCTGCAATACCAGATACAATCTTTTCTAATTTTTCTGGAATTGCTTTACCTAAGGCAACATAATCTAAAAAATATAATGGTTCTGCACCTTGAGCTAATACATCATTTACACACATTGCAACAGCATCAATACCAATTGTATCATGCTTATCCATTTCAAATGCTAATTTTAATTTTGTACCAACTCCATCAGTTCCTGATACAAGCATTGGTTCTTTATATCCTAAGCTTGCTAAATCGAACATTCCACCAAAAGAACCTATACCTGATACACAACCAGGTCTATCAGTTCTTTTAACATGCTTTTTATATCTTCTTACTGCTTCATAACCTGCTTCTAAATCAACGCCAGAATTTCCATATGCTTTTGAACCCATATTATCCTCCTATTAAGCTAATTTATTTAATCTTGCATATATTTCCTCATATGCACCCATAACATCGCCTAAATCTCTTCTAAATCTATCTTTATCTAAATGATCATTAGTCTTTGCATCCCATAATCTACAGCAATCAGGAGATATTTCATCAGCTAAAACAATTTTACCATCTGGCATTTTACCAAATTCAACTTTAAAATCTACTAATTTAACTCCAATTTCAGAAAATAAATTTTGTAATTCTTTATTAACTTTAGCTGTTAGGTCATAAATTTCTTTTAATTCCTCATAAGTTGCAGCACCTAAAGCTACAGCATGATGATCATTAATTAAAGGATCTCCTAAAGCATCATCTTTATAACAAATTTCAAAAATAGTATTAGGAGCAATAGTTCCTTCTTTAATACCTAATCTTTTTGCCATAGAACCAGCAATAATATTTCTAACAATTACTTCTAAAGGAAAAATCTTTACTTTATAGCATAATTGATCAGTATCATTTAATGTCTTTATATAATGTGTTGGAATACCTGCTTTAATAAGTCTATCATAAATAATAGTTGTAATCTTATTATTCAATTCACCTTTTTTAGCAAATTGAGCATGCTTAGCACCATTTCCTGCAGTTGCATCATCTTTATAATGCATTATAATAATATTTTCATCTTCTGTTGCAAATATTTGTTTAGCTTTTCCTTCATAAAGCATTTCTTTCTTTTCCATAATAATTTCTCCTTTTTTTATCTTTTAAAATAACTTACAGCATTTTCAAATATATCTTGCTTTTTATTACCAGAAATATTCTTAAATAAATTATCTTCATATCTTTCAGAATGTCCCATTTTTCCTAAAATGAGACCATCTTCTGATATTATACCTTCAATAGCATAATTAGAACCATTTGGATTAAATGGAGATTCTTTTGTTGCTTCACCAAATTCATCAACATATTGGAATGCAACTTGACCATTATCATATAATTTTTTTGCTAATTCCTTTGAAATAACAAATTTACCTTCACCATGACTTACAGCAATTGAATGAATTTCTCCACCTTTATAGCTTCTTAACCAAGGAGATGCATTTGTCATTACTTTTGTTTCTACAATTTGTGATACATGTCGATTAATATCATTTCTAAATAATGTTGGAGATTCTTCTGTTACCATTCCTAATCTTCCATAAGGTAATAATCCAGATTTTACTAATGCTTGGAATCCATTACATATACCTAATATTAAACCTTTTCTATCAATTAATCTATGAATAGCATTTTTAATTTTTTCTTGATTTAATACATTTGAAATAAATTTACCTGATCCATCAGGCTCATCACCTGCTGAAAAGCCACCTGATAAAACAAATATATCACATGAATCAATATTCTTCTCCATTTCATCAATAGATTCAAAAATATCATTTCCTGTTAAATTTTTAAATACAGATGTTTTTATTGTAGCACCAGCTCTTTTAAATGCTTTTGCTGTATCATAATCACAATTTGTTCCTGGAAATATAGGAAAATATGCTATAACTTCATCTTTATTTTTTAATGTTTCAACCTCTTTATTAAAAGGCTTCATTTTCATCATTGGTGTATTATTAATAGATTGATCTTTATAAACATTTGTAAATTTAATTCTATTTGCTTCAAATAAATCATCTAATTTAAATTTAACACCATTAAATACTCCAAATTTAGTATCATTAGTTTCTCCTAAATAAATGGCATTAGGATAATCTAATTCACTAAATGATTCAACTAAAATAGAACCATAATTATATGCATCTAATAATTTTTCATCATAATTAATATTAAAACCAATTC
>CAJOQR010000125.1 GCA_905236965.1 uncultured Acholeplasmatales bacterium
GATCAATATAAAGGTTATATTTTATTATTCTTAGGTGCTGAATATACTAAGCATGGTTGGACACAACAATATCATATTGGTGCTTTAAGAAATAATTCTAAATCAATGCTAGCTAAGATTGGTCCTGATACTGGATATGATGCAATTGAAGACCAAGTTTATATGGAAAAATTATCTTTATTATTAGCAGCATTAGATGAAAAAGGTAATTTACCTAAAACTATTTTATATAATTTAAATCCACGCGATAATTATGCTTTAATGGTTTTAGCAGGCTGCTTCCAAAAAGAAGGAACTAAAAATAGAGTTCAAGTTGGAACTGCTTGGTGGTTTTTAGATCAACAAGATGGTATGAGACAAAATTTAGAAACAGCAATGCAAGTTACAGTTATATCACAAACTGTTGGTATGCTTACTGATTCTCGTTCTTTCTTAGCATATCCTCGTCATGAATATTATAGAAGATTATTATGTCAAATGTTAGGTGAATTAGTTGAATCAGGCCAATATCCAGCAGAAGAGTTGGATACTTTAGGCAAGATTGTTGAAGATATTTGTTATAATAATGCTAAAGAATTTTTTGGATTCTAATATAAAAATTAAATATGATTAAAGCCTACTATGTAGGCTTTAATTTGCTTTTTTAAGGGAGTAAATTTATGAAAAAAAAGATTTTAAAAATTCTTAAAATTTTGCAAATTTTTATTTCAATTATTACATTTTCTTTAATATTTTTTTCATTAAGAGATAATGAATTGAATTTAGTTTTGCCAAATGCAATACAATTTTTACCTTTTATATTTTATGGAATATATTTAATATTTTTTGCTTTCGAATTTTTTATATCTAAATCTAATTTTCGTTTATTAATTAATTATTTTGAAATAGTTTTTATTTTATCTTCTTTTATAAATATAAATATTGAAACTATTAGCTTAATTATTATGATTTTTTCTATTTTTAATGCGATTATAGTTGTTGCATCATATATAAAAGATTCAAAAGAAAATGATGTAAAAACCTTACCAATAAGCTATTTTAATGAAATTCATTTATATACTGTTTATGGTACGCTTGCATTTTTAACAACTATTGGTATTTTTTGTTGGGCATTATTTGAAAAATTTGAAATTAATAAAGCATATATTTTATTATTTATTCCAATAATAATTATTGTTATGTTTATTGTAATGATTGAATTAAATCCTTTTAATAGGGCTTGTAATTATATTAATAATAAGCTTGATTATGATACTTTTAATTTAAAATTAGATAAATTAATGGCAAATAATCTTCATACAGAAACAAGATCTTATCTTGAAATTACAAGAGCTAATTATATGCTTTTAAATGATAAAAAGGAAGCATTAAAATATTATAAGGATGTTACTCCTGTTAAAAATAAAGTTTTTATGAGCTCATATTTAATGATTAAAGCAAATTTTGCAATCATTAAAAAAAATAGAGCTGAATTTGATGAGGCATATAATATTTTAATGCTTAATTCAAGAAATAAAAAAATGCTTTTTGATTTAGATTTAAGATGGAAAATTGAAAACACTAAAGATGAAATTGAAAATATAGAAAACATATTAAATGCTAAAGAAAGATATTTATTATCAACAATTATTAATAAAGAATTACTTTTAATATATTATATTTCAAGAGATAAATTAGATTTAGCAAGGAATTTAGCTTTAGAATTAAAAGATTGTCCTTTAAATGAAATAAAAAAATTAGCTCTTGATTTTTTGGAAATAAAATATGAAGAATAAAAAAATAAAATTAATTAATTTATTAAATTTAATCGCATTAATTATTGAATTTATAATTATGCTTATTATATCAATTTGGAAAAAAGATTGGCTTTTTACTTATAAACAAATGTGCATAGCTTTAGCTTTATCTGGTGTTATAAATTTCATATTTTTATTGATTAAAGAAATAAAATTTATAACATATGATTCTAAAAAATATACGCCATTTATATTTATAGCTCATAGCTTTTTTTCTATATTGTGTTATTATGTTGCAATTTTTATAGAATTTAATGATTATTGTTTATTATTATGGTGTTTATTAATTTTAGTTTTAATAATACCTTTAATTGTTTTTCCTTTGCTTAATTATTTTATTTATAAAAAAAATAAAGACAATAAACCTAAATTTATTGTAAATAAATAATATATAATACATAATTATTATTAAAATTTTATAATTTTAATATTTAACTATAAAATCATAAGCTTTTGTGGTAAAATATTATGAAATGTTTTTAAAGTTTGGAGGTTATTTGAATGAGCGAATATAATCATAAAATAGTAGAGAAAAAATGGCAAAAATATTGGGAAGAAAATCAAATTTTCAAAACTGATGTATGGGATTTTTCCAAACCTAAATATTATGTTTTGGATATGTTCCCATATCCTAGTGGCGTTGGTTTACATGCTGGTCATCCTGAAGGATATACTGCAACAGATATTATATCTAGAATGAAAAGAATGCAAGGATATAATGTATTACACCCAATGGGATATGATTCATTTGGCCTTCCTGCTGAGCAATATGCAATTACTACAGGAAATCATCCTGAAGGATTTACTAAAAAGAATATTGAAACATTCACTAAACAATTAAAAGAATTAGGTTTCGATTATGATTGGAGTAAATGTATTTCTACATCTGATCCAGAATTTTATAAATGGACTCAATGGATTTTTAAAAATTTATATTTAGATGGATATGCTAAATATATTGATATGCCTGTTAATTGGTGCGAAGAATTAGGTACTGTTTTATCTAATGATGAAGTAATTGATGGTAAAAGTGAAAGAGGAGGATATCCTGTTGTAAGAAAAAATATGAAGCAATGGGTTATTGATCAGCCTGCTTTTGCAGAAGAGCTATTAAATGGTTTAGATGAGATTGATTGGCCTGAATCTACAAAAGAAATGCAAAGAAATTGGATTGGAAAATCAACAGGTGTAGAAGTTGAATTTAAAATTGTAAATGGTGGAAAATTTTCAATTTTTACTACATGTATTGAAACAATTTATGGTATTACTTTTATGGTTATAGCTCCAGATGGAGAAATTGCTAAATCACTTTTAAATAGAGTTGAAAATAAAGAAGAGGTATTATCTTATATAGAAGAAACTTCTAAAAAAAGTGATCTAGATAGGACTGAGCTTAATAAAGGAAAAACAGGTTGTATTTGCAAAGGTGTTTATGCAATTAATCCTGTTAATGGAAAAGAAGTTCCTATATTCTTAGGTGATTTTGTTTTAGCAAATTATGGAACAGGTGCTGTTATGGCTGTACCAGCTCATGATCAAAGAGATTATGAATATGCTTTAGTGCATAATATTCCAATGATTCAAGTTATATCAGGTGAATCTATTAAAGAACATGCATTTGAAAAACAAGATTATTTAGGAAAAGGTTATAAATTAATTAATTCAGCTGAATTTGATGGATTGACTGTTGAAGAGGCTAAAGAAGCAATAACTAATAAATTAGAAAAAATGGGTGTTGCAAAAAGAACTGTTAATTATAGATTTAGAGAATGGATATTTGCTCGTCAAAGATATTGGGGTGAGCCTGTACCAATTGTACATACAAAAGATGGTGATTATGCACTACCTGATGATGAACTTCCTTTAGTTTTACCATTATTAGATGATTATAAAAGTAAAAATGGTAAAGCACCTTTAGAAAATGCTACAAATTGGAAAAAATATAATAAAAATGGTGTTGAAGGAATAAGAGAAACTTCAACAATGCCTGGGTCTGCAGGTTCTAGTTGGTATTTTTTAAGGTATATTGATCCTGATAATAAAAATGAATTAGCAAATAAAGAATTATTAAAGCATTGGATGCCTGTTGATTTATATATAGGTGGACCAGAACATGCAGTAGGACATTTAATGTATTCTAGAATTTGGAATAAATATTTATATAATAAAGGAATTTCTCCAGTTAAAGAGCCATTTAAAAAATTAGTTCATCAAGGAATGATTTTAGGCTCTAATGGTATAAAAATGGGAAAAAGATTCCCTGAATATGTTATAAATCCTTCTGATATTGTTGAAGAATATGGGGCAGATACATTGCGTTTATATGAAATGTTTATGGGACCTTTAGAAGCATCAAAGCCTTGGAGTAATGCTGGTGTTGAAGGTGCTAGAAGATTTATAGATAGAGTTTTTAGATTAGTATCAGATGATACATATAAAAGAAAATTTAGTTATGAATATGATGATACATTAGAAAAAATATATCATCAAACTGTTAAAAAGGTTACATTAGATTTTGAAGCATTATCTTTTAATACTGCAATATCACAAATGATGATTTTTGTTAATGAAGCATATAAAACAGATAAAATTTATATAGGTTTTATTGAAGGATTAGTTCAATTATTATCTCCTATATGTCCTCATGTATGTGAAGAGATGTGGGAAGAATTAGGACATAAAGAATGCATTGCAAAATCTAATTGGCCTAAATATGATGATGAAAAGATTTTAGATAATGTCATAACTTATCCTATTTCTATAAATGGTAAAATGCGTGATAAAATTATTATATCTGCTGATGCTTCAAAAGAAGAAGTAGAAAAATTAGCATTAGAAGGCGAAAAGGTTAAAAATTATATTCAAGGAAAAGAAATAGTAAAGATTATTGTTGTTCCTAAAAAGATTGTTAATATAGTTATTAAATAGGTGAAAATATGAAAAAAATTGGGCTTAGAACTATAAAAACTGCAATTTCAATTTTTATATGTTCTTTAATATATATAATTTTAAGAATAATAGATAAATCAACTAATTCATCTTTTCATTTTTCATATATATTATATAGCCCATTTTTTGCAGGTATTGCTACTGCTTATTCTTTATATCCAGATAAAAAAAGAAGCTTAAATCAAGCAAAAAATAGAATTGTGGCTTCTATTATAGGCGGATTAATAGGAATTATATTAGTAGTTATTTATGAGCTTATTTTTGGAAAAAATTCTTGGCCTTTGGTTATTGATATTAATAGGAATACCACTGAATATATAATACCTTTTATTTTAGTTGCTTGCTTTGTGGTTTTAGTTATTGAGGTTTCAATAGCATTAAAACAAAACGCTGTTGTTTTTGTTGCCATATTGACATTTATTTCAATAACTTTAAATCCTAATGCGACATTATCTAGAGAAATTGGTATTTGGATTTTTGGCTTTAATAGAATAATTTCAACAATTATTGGAGTTGTTGTGGCATTATTTGTTAATACATTTCATTTGCCGCATAGAATTAAAAACAAAGATTTATTGTTTTGCCTTGGCTTAGATGGATTATTAAAAAGCGATAAAGCAACAATAAAAGGTTTTATGAATTATAAATTAAATTATTTATGTAGTCATGGTGCTAATTGTACAATATTTACAACGAGAACCCCATCTACATTTATGCAAATATTAGATGATGTTAATATTAATTTGCCAATTATATGCTTTAGCGGGGCAGCTTTATATGATTGTAGAAATAATAAATATATATATAAAGAGCTTATTGATAATGAATTAGAAATTGAATTGGAAAATTATTTTAAATCTATTAATATTTCTCCTTTTAAAAATTATATAATTGATGATCTTCATCATGTATATAATGATAAAATTAATAATTTTGGTGAAGAATTATATAAAAAAACAAGAAAAAATTTATCATATATAAGCTATGATGAGATTGATTCATCTAAAAAAGGTGATTTAATTAATTATCTTTTAATTGAAAAAGAAGAAGTTATAAAAAATATGAAAAATGATTTATTAAATGGTCCTTTAAAAGATAAAATATCAATTCAAATATATGATTATTTTGATTCTAATGATGATTTAGTACCAGAATTAAAATATGCTAAAATTTATAGTAAAAAAATAGAAGATTTAAATGGTTTAAAAGAATATGCCAATAAAAATAATTACCGTATTGTAGGAGTCACTTATTCTCAAATAAATAATAATTTATTATATAATAGTGATTTTAAAGTTACATCAAAAGAAAATAAGGATTTTTTAAATGATTTAAATATCATTAATAATTCTAAGACATATGATGATTTATTTAAAGTGATGCAAAAAATGTATTATAGTAAAAAATATAGTAAGAAAGTTGAGTGAATTTAAATGAGTAATGTATTAAAAATTACTAATTTAACAGCGAGAGTTGAAGAAAAAGAAATTTTAAAAGGTGTTGATTTAGAAATAAAAACAGGCGAAATTCATGCGATTATGGGGCCTAATGGTACAGGTAAATCAACATTATCATCTGTAATTATGGGACAAAGAAGATATGAAGTAGAAGCTGGAGATATTACATTAGATGGTAAATCAATTTTAAATATGGAAGTTGATGAAAGAGCTAGAGCTGGTATATTTTTAGCTTATCAATCACCTGTTGAAGTTCCAGGTGTTACAAATAGTGATTTTGTTAGAACTGCAATGAAAGCTGTTACTGGAGAAAATGTTTCATTATTTAAGTTCATTAAAGAATATGATAAAGCATGTGCAGATTTAAAAATGCCTGATGATTTGGCTCATAGATATTTAAATGAAGGATTTTCAGGTGGCGAAAAGAAAAGAAACGAAATTTTGCAAATGAAAATGCTAAAGCCTAAATTTGCTATTTTAGATGAAATTGATTCAGGACTTGATGTTGATGCATTAAGAATTGTTGGCGAAAATGTATATAATATGGTTGATGATAACCTAGGAGTTTTATTAATTACACATTATGAAAGATTATTAGATTATATTAAACCAGATTTTGTTCATATAATGATTAATGGAAAAATTGTAAAAACTGGCGGAAGAGAATTAATTGAAAAGATTGATAAAGAAGGTTATGATTGGGTAAAAGAAGAGCTTGGTATTGAAATTGACCCTGACCAAGATAAAAAAACTCATGTTCTTTTAGGATCTTGTGCTAGAAATACTAATTCTATAAAATAATGGATAAAAAAATTATTTTAGCCTCAAATTTGGGTCAAAGAGGCATAATTGATAAAACATTAGATGTTATTTATGAAATTAAAGATTCTATTAATTTAACAATTAAAGATGGAGTATTTGCCAATATTTTAGACAGTACATGTAATAGTGATGTTATAATAAATGTTGAAAAAAATGCATCTGTTAATTATTATGTATTAAATACTAAAAATACAAAAAAAGTTTTTAATTTATCTGGAGAATTAAATTTATTAGAAATTAATTTAGATGAAACAGATGAAAATATAAAAGCTAATTTATTAAATGAAAATGCTACATTTAATGTAAAATTATTGTCATTTTCTAATAATTTTAATTCTAAATATTCATTTTATGTATCACATAAATCAGGAAAAACTTTTTCTAAAATTGAAAATGTTGGTGTTGCATTAAATGGTGGTAATTTATTATTTGATGTAACAGGTAAAATTGAAAAAGGCATGAAAGCAAGCAAAGCATCTCAAATTTCAAGAGGAGTAATTATGGATGATAATTCAAATATCATTATTAAT
This sequence comes from uncultured Acholeplasmatales bacterium, assembly GCA_905236965.1. Lineage (GTDB taxonomy): Bacteria > Bacillota_I > Bacilli_A > Acholeplasmatales > Anaeroplasmataceae > Anaeroplasma. Next base: position 7,555 of record CAJOQR010000125.1, read on the forward strand.
CCTATTTTATTGATAGATGAATATGATTGCTTTGCAAACCATGGTGCTGCAATAGGTAAAATAAATGATGAAGATTTATTTTATTTAATGAGTAGAGGATTAAATAAAAATGAAGCATTTTTATTAATGCTTCAAGGTATGATAAAACCATATGTTGATTCTATTCCGACTGATTCTTTAAGAAATAAAATTAATGCAGAAGTTTTATCTTTTATAACGAGGTAGAAATATGAATTTAGAAGAAATTAGGGCTGATTTTCCAGTTTTTAGGAATGAGCCTAATTTAGCTTATTTAGATAATGCTGCAATGGCATTAAAGCCTGATTGTGTTATTAATGCTGTAAATGATTATTATTCAAAGCTTGGTGTAAATGTTCATAGGGGCGTTTATAGATTAAGCTATGAGGCAACAGATAAATATGAAGAGGCAAGAAAAACTATTGCTTCATTTATTAATGCTTCTTTTGAAGAAGTTATTTTTACAAGAGGTGCATCAGCATCCTTAAATTTAGTTGCATCAAGCTATGGACTTAATTTTTTAAAGCCTGGTGACGAAGTTATTACATCAGAGCTTGAGCATCATTCATCTAATATGCCATGGTTTGAAGTATGCAAAAAAACAGGTGCTGTTTTAAAATATATTCCTCTTGATGAAGAAGGAAGAATTACTGTTGATGCTTTCAAAAGCGTATTGAGTGATAAAACTAAAGTAGTTGCTATAACATATGTTTCAAATGTAATGGGTTATATAACACCAGTTAAAGAAATTATTAAATTAGCTCATGAAAAAAATGCTATTGTTAGCTTAGATGGAGCACAAGCTGTTCCTCATATGAAAGTTGATGTTAAGGATTTAGATTGTGATTTTTTATCATTTTCTGGTCATAAATTATGTGGTCCAACAGGTATTGGAGTTTTATATGGTAAATCTAATTTGTTAGAATTGATGCCACCTATTGAATTTGGAGGAGATATGGCTGATGTTGTTACAACTACATCTCAAACATATAAAGCATCTCCTTATAAATTTGAAACTGGAACACCTATAATTGCATCTGCTCTAGGTTTAGCAGAAGCATGTAAATATATTGATGCAATAGGCTTTGATAATATTATTTTTCAAGAAAGAAAATTAAGAAAAAAAGCAGTAGAAGAATTAGAAAAAATTCCAGGTATAATTATTTATAATAAAAGCTGTGAAACAGGAATTATATCATTTAATTTAGAAGATGTTCATCCTCATGATGCAGCATCTGTATTTGATAATAATGATGTATGTATAAGAGCAGGACATCATTGTGCTCAATTAATAACCTCATGGTTAAATACAATTGGAACTGTAAGAGCTTCATTTTATTTTTATAATACTGAAGAAGATGTAGATAAATTTATAAAAGCTGTTAAGGATGCAAAAAATTTTTTCTCTAGCTTTTAGGAGGCTATAATTATGGATTTAAATACTTTATATAGAACTGTTATAATGGATAATTATAAAAATCCTAAAAATAAAGGTTTAACAAGAAGTGATGAATTTCATTTTGTTCATTTAAATAATCCATCGTGTGGTGATGAAATGAATGTTGAAATTAAAATTGTTGATGATAAAATAGTTGATATTCATCAAGATGGTCATGGTTGTTCAATTTCTATGTCATCAGCATCAGTTATGAGTGATGTATTAATAGGTCATACAGTTAATGAGGCAAAATCATTAATTAATGATTTTTATGAAATGGTTAAAGGTAATGATGATATTGATGAAGAAGGCCTAGGTGAGGCAATTGCTTATATGGGAGTTAGAAGTTTTCCTGCCCGTATTAAGTGTGCAACTCTTGCATGGAAGGCCATTGAAAAAGCTATAGATGAGGTGGAAGCAAATGGCAAAAAATAATATTGCAGATGATATTGTTAGCGATTATAAATATGGCTTTAAAACTGATGCAACTAATGTATTAACATCTGGAAAAGGTTTAAATGAAGATGTAATAAGATTTATTTCAAATGCAAAAGGTGAACCAGAATGGATGTTAGAATTTAGGCTTAAAGCTTATCAAAATTTTTTAAAGATAAAAAATCCTAAATGGGGACCAGATTTATCTAATATTAATTTTGATGATTATACATATTATATAAAATCATCTAATAAGGTTGAAAATGACTGGAATGAAGTTCCAGAAGCAATAAAAGACACATTTGATAAATTAGGAATTCCAGAAGCTGAAAGAAAATATTTAGCTGGTTCATCTTCTCAATTCGAATCAGAGGTTGTTTATCATAACAATATGAAAGAATTAGAAGAACAAGGTGTTATTTTTACTGATACAGATACTGGTTTAAGAGAATATCCAGAAATTTTTAAGAAATATTTTGGCACATTAGTTCCATCAGATGATAATAAATATGCAGCGCTTAATAGTGCTGTTTGGAGTGGTGGATCATTTATATATGTCCCTAAAGGTGTTAAATTAACTAAACCAGTTCAATCATATTTTAGAATAAATACAGAAAGAATGGGACAATTTGAAAGAACCTTAATTATAGTAGATGATGGTGCTGATATACATTATGTTGAAGGATGTACAGCTCCAATATATTCAAAAGATTCCCTACATGCAGCAGTTGTAGAAATATTTGTTGGAAAAAATGCACATTGTAGGTATTCTACAATTCAAAATTGGTCTAATAATATTGTTAATTTGGTAACAAAAAGAACTTTGGTTGATGATTATGGCCATATGGAATGGATAGATGGAAATGTTGGTTCTGGTTTAAATATGAAATATCCAGCATGCATTTTAAAGGGTAAGAATGCGAAAGGAACATGTATTTCGATAGCATTTGCATCAGAAGGGCAGCTTCAAGATGCTGGAGCTAAAATGATTCATTTAGGTGAAAATACAACATCAACTATCATTTCTAAAAGTATTTGTAGGAATGGTGGTAAAGTTAATTATCGTGGCTTAGTTTCATGTGAAAATAAAGCATTAGGTGCTAGATCACATGTTGAATGTGATACTCTAATTTTAGATGAGAAATCATCATCAGATACAATTCCTAAAAATATTGGAAAAAATGGTAATATGTATATTGAGCATGAAGCAACTGTATCAAAAGTAAATGAAGAAGAATTATTTTATTTAATGAGTAGAGGTTTAACAGAAGCAGAAGCAACTGAAATGATTGTTATGGGCTTTATTGAACCATTTTCTAAAGAATTACCTATGGAATATGCAGTAGAATTAAATAGATTGATTAAGCTAGAAATGGTTGATTCAATCGGATAGGAGAAAAAAATGACTTTTAGATATGCAACAAAAGGAAGAAGATTTATAACATATTTAATTGATTTTGTTTTATTATCAATCATTGCAGGGCATTTAGGTGGTTTTTTTGAAAATTTATTTGGACTAGATTCATCTATTGAAAACTCATATCTTGAATTAGCTTTAATGGAATATGTAAATTATATGGGTGGTTCTGGTTCAATGGAAAATGTTTTTTATTATTCTCAACAATACGTTTTGCATTATTTGATTAATACATGCTTTAATAGTATAACAATTTTGTTTTTGATAATTATTTTCTTAATAATTATTCCTAAATTTTGGGGTGGAAAAACCATTGGTAGATGGTTAACTAGATTAATATTGGTTGATAATAAAGGACATTATGTAAATACTAATAAATTAATTTTAAGAGAAATAGTTGGTACATTTATTTTTTATTCAATATTAGGTGGTTTAGGTATAATTATTTCAGCATTTATTGTATTAGCTAAAAAAAGGTCAATACCAGATTTAGTCTCTAAAACATATTTAGTTTTTGAACCTGATATGAATGTTAATAGTAATGATAATAATACTTTTAAATCAAATGATATAACTGATAAATTTGATGATTCTTTAAGTGTTGAAAGCAATTATAAAGAAGTATCAAATGAAGATATAAATAATGAAGATTCAGAAGATGATTATAAAATATTTTAGGTGATATTTATGTCAATAACTGTTGTTAAAATTGAAAGTTCATATAAAAATACAATTACCTCATTGTTAAAAGAACTTGTTGGTTTTAACAATAAAGTAATTGAAAAAGATAATTATACAATCATTGAACATAATTATGAAAACATAGATGATATTAAATCATTAATTTTAAGCTTTTCAAGCGAACAAATGATTAATGTTTTTTGTTATCAAACAATCACATATAATTATAATGAAGAATATAATTTAGTTAAAAATGCATTAAATAATTATAAAAATGGTTTTTATACTTTAAAGGATTTATTAATTAATGATGATTTAAATAATCATAAAAAAGAAATTTTATCATTAATATTAAGTGGTTCAGGGATAACTGAAGATTTTATAATTGAATATTTAAAATATGATTTGAATTTAAGCAAAGCAGCAAAAGAGATGTTTATTCATAGAAATACAATGATTTATAAATTAGATAAATTAAAGGAATTAACTGGTTTTGATTTAAGGTGCTTTAAAGATTCATATATATTATATAATTTAATAATTAATAAATAATTTTTGTGCATTTTGTACATTTTATTAAAATGCTTTCTATTATAAAATCAAAATATAAATGGAGGATTTAAAAATGGCAACATTAAGTTTAAAAAATATTAATAAAATTTACCCTAATGGCGTACAAGCTGTATTTGATTTTAATCTAGAAATAGAAGATAAAGAATTCATTATTTTTGTAGGCCCTTCTGGATGTGGTAAATCTACTACACTTCGTATGATTGCAGGTTTGGAAGATATCTCATCTGGTGAATTATATATCAATGGCGAGCTTATGAATAATGTAAGCCCTAAAGATCGTGGTATTGCGATGGTTTTCCAATCATATGCATTATATCCACATATGACTGTTTATAATAATATGGCATTCTCATTACAATTACGTCGTATGGAAAGAGAAGAGATTGCTCAACGTGTTGCTGAAGCAGCAAAAATTTTAGGTCTTGAAGCATTCTTATCAAGATATCCAAGACAATTATCAGGTGGACAATGTCAACGTGTTGCTTTAGGTAGAGCTATTGTTCAACATGCTAGTGTATTCTTATTAGATGAACCATTATCAAATCTTGATGCTAAGCTTCGTGTTACAATGCGTGGCGAATTAACTAAATTACATAAGAGATTAGGTTGTACATCAATTTATGTAACACATGACCAAATTGAAGCTATGACAATGGCAACAAGAATTGTTGTTATGAGAGATGGTCGTATTCAACAAGTAGGTACTCCAAAAGAAGTTTATAATACACCTGCAAATGTATTCGTTGGTGGATTTATTGGAACACCTCCTATGAATTTTATTCATGGTACTTTAACAGATAAAGGTGAATTTATATCTTCAAAAGGAAATTATAAGATCCGTATTCCTGAAGAAAAATTAACTGAAGCAAGAGAAAAAGGATATGAAAACAGAGATATTATTTTTGGTATTCGTCCTGAAGATATAACAGATAAGAAAGCTGTTATTCAAGCATATCCTGAATCAGTTGTTGATGTAACAGTTGAATTATCAGAATTATTAGGTGCTGAAACAAACATCTATACATCAGTTGATGGTGATGCAATTATTGCATCTGTAACTGCAAGAGATGATTTAGCTCCTGGTCAACCATTAAAGCTTGCTTTTAATATGCATCATTGTCATTTATTTGACCCTGAAACAGAAGAAATTATTAAATAATTATGGTTATTTATGGCTCACTCATGTGAGCCATTTTATTTTTATTCTTGAAGATTAATAATATACTTTTTCTCTAAAGTTAATGATATTATAAATAAATTTAAATAAATAATTTATCAAATAATATTGACTAAAAAAATGATAGATTATAAAATTATAATGTATTAAATCTATTAAAAAATAAAAAAAAGAAAGGTGTATAAAAATGGCAAACACTGGTTTAAAGGAATATAATAAATTTTTAGATTATAAAATAGGCGGAATATCTTTAAAAATTAATTTATCAAATGTTAATAAAAACTTTCTTTTTATATCACCTTTAACATTACAAATCGGTAAAATGCCATTAGATATAAGCATTATATATAATGATTTATGTAAGGATAATATAGAATATTTTGGAAAAGGAATAAGATCAACTTTATATAAAAAAATAAATGAAATATCAAATGATGAATGGGAAGTTGAAAATCCTGATTTTACAGTTGATACATTTAATAAAATAGAAGATTTTAAATATTTAAATTATGAAAATAGGAATGTAATAATAAAAGAATATGTATCAGAAGATTTTAATTATAAATTATATGATAAAGAAGGAAATGTAATAGAATATAATGATAATTCAAATAATTATTTTAAGTATGTAAATATTATAGGTGAATCAAAATATTTAATTACATATCCTGCTAATCAAATAATTTATAAAAATTCATTTAATGATAATTTAACATTAAATATAACAAATAATAGAATAAATAATTGTTATTATAGAGATTCATCTTCAACAGATATATTATTTGAAACAGAATTAATATATGATAATTTAAATAGATTAGAAGAAATAAAGATAAAAAAAGGAAATGAATATTTAAGAGATGAATCAATAATATATGGAAATAATTCATATACATTTATAGATAATATAAGTGGTAATAAAATAATAATAACAATAAATTCAAATTCAACTCTAATTGAAGAATATTTTTTAAATAATTTAATAGGAACAACAACAATAAATTATTATATAAATAAAACAAAAGTAATAAATTCATTAGGACAAGAAATAATTTATTTGTTTTCAAATGAAGGATTGTTAATAACAGAATTAGAAGATAATATGGCAAAAGGATATGTATATAATAAGACATTTAAAGCACCAACACTTCTAACTAATGAATTTAGGGTTAAAAGTATAGATAGCTCGGTAACTAGAAAATCTTTAGGTACATTTACAACTTCAAATATAAATAAATCTGAATATACACAAACTATTGACTCTGATTTGAGTGAAATAATAGATAATTTATATCAATTAGAAGGAACTGGAAATATATATAAAACAGTTACGATTGAAGGCACATCAAATGATTATTTGACTTTTTTGATATGGATGAAAGAAATGACAGTATCATCAAATTCAAGTGCTTTTATTGAATTGATGGTAAATTCAGATATTCAAAGAATTTATTTAAATGATTTAACAGTATGTAATAATTTTAGGATGATAACAGTAGGAATAAGACCTAAAAAATCATATAGTAGTGTTAGAATGTTAATTCATTTAACAAATTGTACACTATTAATGGGAGGAATCCAATTAATAAAAAAAGGATTTGGAATATTATATGAATATGATGAGCTTGGAAATGTAATAAAAAAAGAAGATAAGCTTGGAATATCATCATATGAATATAATTCAAATAATAAAATAATAAATGTATCAGATTATGTAGGAAATATTAAAAATATAGAATATAACCAAAATAATCAACAAGAGATAAATGGAACAAGATATGGAGTTTTAGAAAAAAATGAATATGATACATCAAATATTCATAATTTAATTAAAAAAACATATAAAACAATTGAAGAAGAATTTAGTGAAGAATATTTTTATTCAAATGGAAAAGATTTAACAAAAACAAAAGATATATTTTCAAATGAAACATTTTATGATTATGATACATTTAAAAATATATCTAATATATTAAGATTAAATATAGATGTTAAAGAATTTAATTATAATAATAAAAATTTATTATCGAGTATAATAAGAAATCCAGAAGATAATTATGAAGTAGCATCATATACATATGATAATTATTATAGAATTTCAACAATTACTACAGCATCAAATTCAGTTTATAGCTTTACATATGATAATTATAATAATATATGCAATATAACTCTTGATGGAATATCATTAATTAATTTTACATATGATGATAATCAAATGTTAACAAATTTAACATATCCAAATGGAGATTTTTATACAATATGCTATTCAAATAATTATAAAACAATATCATCAATATCTATCAATAATATATTAGCATATGAATATACATATGATGTGGAATTAAGATTAACAGGAATATCAAATAATGATATAACAAAAACATATACTTATGATAATGATTCAAAAATTATAAATCAAGAAATAAATGGTAATTTAATAGAATATAAATATTATTTAGATGAATTAAAAATGATAATTGATCATATTGATAATAAGAATTTTTATCAAATATATAATTCAAAAGAAATTGAATTAGGGGCAAATCCTTTAATGTTAGAAAAATATGTTATAAATAATTCAAATCTTTTTATAACAACATTTTCAAATCCAATAAAGGTAAATAATGAAGAAAATTTTTGTTGTGCAAAAAATAAAAATAATATAATATTACCGATATTATCATCAGGTGGAAATACATATAATTGTATTGAAAATGTTGGAGGAGTAAATGCATACTTACCTGGAAAGAATTCGAAATATTTAAGTTATGATTGTAATGGAACGACACCAGAAGGAAGCGGAATTGCGATAGGAATGTGGATAAAACCATTTACCATAAATGATAGTTATATATTTATGATAAGAAGGTTTAATTTAAGTACTCCTGCAATATATGCAAGATTATTAAATGGAAGTATAAAAATATATGTAGAAAACAATCAAGGAACAAGAATTAATATAATAACAACAGATAGCTTAATAACAAATAATGAGTGGACATTTATAGCATTAAATTATTATGTAGATTATATAGAAGAAGATGATTATGGATTTGAAATATATTGTTATGAATTTTATATAAGAAATAAAAAATATACATATTATAGTCAAAGTCAAGATTATAATATATCAAATTTAAATAATTTAAGATATCATTTAGGATATCAAATGATAAATGGAAATATATCAAATGTTTTCAATGGATATATAACAGGACTAATAATGTCAAATGGCAATTATTTAAATACAATATTTTTAAAACAATATTATATAGAATCATTTTATGATTTAATAAATAAAGCTAAAACTAAAGCAGTAGATTATTCTACTCATACATATTTTCATGAATCAGGAATATATCCAAATTATGATATTTTATCACTTAGAGGAAATTTAGAAAGTAAAAATGGTTTAAGACCAAAAATATATGACATACCACAAATAAATGGAGAATATATAAGTTCAAGCTTTAATTATAATAATATAAAAAATAGTTATGTATATACTCCAAAATCACTTTTAGGATATGAATTAAATTATAGAGATTATGGAACAATTATATTAAGTTTTATAACATATGATACATTATTAAAAGAAACTATATTAGAATTACATGATTCTAATAGAAAAATAGAAGTATATATTTTAAATGATTATTTATATTTAAATTTGTTTGGGACAACATATAATTTAAATTATTATGTTTCAAAAAATGCATGGCATAGATTAGGGATAAGCTTTTCATATGATGAGCCAACAATTTCATTTAGACTTTTTTATGATAATAATTCAACATTAAAAACAAAAAATATATCACAATTAGCATCAATAAAGACATTATATATAGGTAGTCAAGAAGAAAATAGTAATGCAAGTAATTTGTTGTTTGGACAAATAGCTGATGTTTTATTGAATGAGGCATATATAACATATTCAACATTTAATGCAATAACAAATACAACGTTTGCTATATCAAAGGCATTAGAATATGATTCATTAGGAAGAAAAATAAAAGAAATAATAAATTATGATGGAACTGAGGTATTAATAAATACACATACATATGATAAAATGAGAATAGTATCTGAAAATTTATCAGGTGTAGGTAGAACTTATAATTATAATGCTAGAAATTATATATCATCAATTATAGATTCAACATATGGAAATCATACATATACATATGATGATAGAGGATATTTAGCAAGTGATAATAATATAAATTATGCATATGATGGAAATGGAAATATATTAAGTGCAGGATCGATGCAATTTATATATGATTCAAATTATAAAGATAGATTAAATTCAGTTGGTGGAATAAATATTACATATGCATCAAATAATCCATATTATCCTATATCATATAAAAATATGACATTTACATATGAAGGAAGAAAATTAAAAGAAGTAGGATTACCTAATAATAAAAAAGTAATATTTTATTATGATGATGAAGGAATAAGATATAAAAAAGAAATAAAAGAAAATAATGTTGTAACTAAAACAATATTGTATTATTATGATAATAAGAGATTATTATGTGAAATAGATGGAAATGTAAAAAGAAATTATTTATATGATAATGAAGAATCAATATATGGATATGTAGAAGGAGAAATGTCGTATTATTATATAAAAGATTCACTTGGAATAATACATGGAATAAAAAACATATCAGGACAAATAGTAGCATCATATACATATGATGCCTATGGAAATATAATAAATGAGACAGGAACATTAAATAATAATATAAAATATAAAGGATATTATTATGATGAAGAAATAGGAATGTATTATTTATTATCAAGATATTATTATCCAGAATGGAGAAGATTCTTAACACCAGATAATTATACTTATTTAGATTTTGAAGATATAAATGATTTAAATCTATTTGCTTATTGCAATAATAATCCTATTATGTATTCTGATCCTGAGGGCCACCTTTTTATAAGTGCCATGGTTATTGGAGGAATTGTTGGCTTTATAACTTGTGCAGGTGTTAGTGCTATATCTCAAGGTATAACTAGTGGTTGGAATAATATAAATGGATGGCAGGTTCTTTTTGATGGCGTAATTGGAGGAGTTAGTGGCATATTATCATCATCAGGTATTGGAGCTATTGCATCTAGAATAATTTCAGGATGCATTGGATTTGCAGGAAGTGTAGGGGGAGATTTAATTTCATCAGGAGGTGATTGGGAATCAATTAATTGGTGTAAGGCTGCATCTTTAGCTATTGCTAATGCTATAATTTCTTGGAAAGGTGGAGCACAAAATTCCAAAAATATAGGTGAAAAACTTCTTAATGATAAAGAAGTAAATAGAACATTTAAAATTTTATATGATGCAACTAATAATTATATTTCTGGTTCGATTTCAAAAAGAGGGTTTGCTGGAGTTTTTAATTTGTATGGTAAGCAGTTTATTAATTCAGTTACTGATGCTATGCCAGCTATAATAGTTAAATCAACAGCAAATGGACTTGCAAAAAATACAATATCTTCGATTGCAAGTGGATTAGCCAATTTTATTGATTATCATGTATGATAGATGGAATTAAATTATTATTAGCGAAAAATAGCTGGGTTTGGGTGCTTTGGCTTTGTTTGTATTATAGTGTATTAAATTACCAATCATTAGGAGTTCTTGATCTTAAAATAGAATTCTACTTGAAATATTGTGTTAAAAATAAGTTTTTAAATAAGTTATTCTTTAAAGATTCTGATTCTACAATCCTCATTTTTGGTGCTATATACACAATTATACTTTTTTTTGTTGCGCTGTTATATTCGATTATTACTGTTGCATGTTATTGTTTAGATATAGAAATATTTAGTTTAAAATTTACATTTTATTTTTTTCCTGTTATATATGTCTATATACCATTTATTTTTATGGTATATTTGGATATATTTCAAAGAGATGATTACTACAAAAGAAAAAAAAGAAAATAAGATAGAGCTTTAAATATGAATTAAAAATTATAATAATATCTTGGCAATTGTGTTTTATTTTATCCATTTAGTGTCTACTTTATTAAGAACACAATACTGCAATTTTCGGTGGAGTAGGATACATTAGTGGTTTTGCAACTTTAAGAATTCCTTTTGCTGGTGGCAGAGTAGGCTTAAAATATAGTGCGATAAGATTTGGAATTGAAAAAATATTAGATTTACCAAAGTATTTTTAAAGTTATTGGAGTAATATGAAAATAAATATATTTAAAGGTTTTTCTTTAAGGATTTTGTTTAATGTTGATATATTTATGTCACCATTTTTGATAATGGCTATTATTTTATATATTGTTAAAAGTGATTATATCCTATTAACTGTTGTTATTATATTATATATACTCATATCTGCTATAGTTTTATTTATATCATATGTTTTTTTAGAAAAAAATATAATTATAAATATATTTATTTTGAAGAAGAATCATTTTTGTTGATAAATAGGAATGGAGGAATTATTGATTTTGAAAATTCAAAAATATATATTGATAACCCAATTTTAGGATTATTAATATCACCTATTCATCTTGTATTATATTATGAATTAAAATCTGATTTTGAAATAAAAGAAAAAAGTATAGAGTATACAAGGGTATATTTGACTATTGGAGATTACATAAAATTAAAAAAAGCAAAAAACAAATATGTAGAATCGTGATTTACCCATTTCTTTAGACAAATTTAATTAATTATAGCTGTCGTGTGGTTTGCTGTCTATATTGTAAATAATATTGATTAAACAAAATAATTAATATAATATTAATTTAGTCTAAAAAATGTACGCATCCATAATATTACATTTTTATCTTGAAATTTATAGTGATAGAATTGATTTGTGGAAATTATTTATTGATTAGTATAAAAATTCCTAATTATAAGAAAGTTAAAAAGAAGTTTTTTGATGATAATAGCAATAAATTTAAAAACTAATTAAGGAAATGAGAATATGAAAAAATCAATTGATACTCAATATGGAAAATTAGATTATGTTGAATCATTTTTTACTGGTAAAGTTGATATTTATTTAAATGGAAAACAAGCAATTAAAAAAAAGAAAAAAGAATTTCAAATAGAGACTACTAATAATACAAATGATTTAAATACTAGTTTAATTGATATTCATATTTTTGGGAGTTTTATATTTGGAGTTAAGGCAATCTTAAATGGACATTCTTATACAATTTATGAAAAAGCTAAATGGTATGAATATTTAATTATGATATTATTTATCATTTTAACTATAATATGGGGAAATGTTCCTACTTTATGTAAAATATTACCTATTGTTGGTGGAACTATAGGTGGATTTGTTGCTGGATTTATTAATTTTTTAGGCTTTGCTTTAGCAAGGAAAACTGATAAATCATTAATAAAATTAATAAGCATAATTGGTTCTGGATTATTATCATTTTTCACCTGCTTTTTAATCGCTTTTTGCATTTTATATCCTGGATTAAAGGGTAAAAAATGTTAATGTTGAAAACAATGCTGCAAGAGTAATTAATATTGCAGAAAAAGAAACATATTACGCTTATGTTGGTGATTCTTTACACCATTTTATCAAGGGGCTAGTGAAAAATACAATTTTGATTCTACTGATAATAAAGTTGTAAGTGTTGATAGAGCTGGATACATAAAATGTAAAAAAAAAGGTAGTGCTAATATTTATGTATATCGTGATTGGAGTTTTTATGCATATGTTAGTATAAATGTAATAGAAAAACCTGACATTGATTATAATTATGATGAGAATTTAGAAAATGTTGAATTTTCTTATGTTGATATGATTCAAGGAATAAAATTAGAAGGAAATAAAAAATATTATTTAATAGTTCCTAATTATTTTACTAGTGATTATTATATAATTAGAAAAAAATCATAATAAAATTTAAAGAGGAGGTCAATTTGACCTCCTCTTATGTTATTTTACATTTCAGATTCTAATTTATTTAAATCTAAAATTTTATATTTTTTATTATTATTTTCAATGATTCCTTCTTTACATAATTTTGATATTTCTGTTGATAAAGAAGGTCTTTCAGCATTTAAAAATTGAGCTAAATCTGTTTTTGAATATTCAATTTCAAATTCTAACTTTTTTCTCATTTTATATTCATTATAAAGATATGCACATATCTTTTTTCTTATGAATTTACAAGATAATAATTTAATATGATTTGATTGAGTTATTGAATAATCAGAAATATAATTTAATATCTTTTCATTTAAAGATTTATTTAAATTCATTAAATTAAGTAAATCAATTTTTTTTATTGATATTAATTTTGCTGTTTTAGATGTAATTGTAAAATTTGCCATATATTGTGGATTTGATGAAAATATTAATGATAAGCCAATTACATCGCCTTTTTTAATTGTTCTTATTATTTTTTCATGACCATCATTGTAACTTTTTGTAGCTATAACCTCACCTTTAGTAACTAAAACAATTGATTCACATTGATCAAATTCATGTAAAATTATATCACCTTTGGTTGCTTTAAATGTTTGATGATTTATTTTTTTTAAATCTTCATCTTCTATATAAAATTCCATATTTTAGAAAAAGACTATAATTTAGCCTTTTCATCCTCCTTAATTTGTTCTTTTGCAATTGCAAGCATTAATTTAATTCTATTTTCTTGGTTAACCTTAGTTGCAGAAGGGTCATAATCTATTGCTACAATATTAGCATCTGGGTGAATAGATTTAATTTTTTTCATAACACCTTTTCCACAAATATGATTTGGAAGGCATCCAAATGGTTGTGCACATACGATATTTCCATAACCTATTTCAACCAATTCCATCATTTCAGCTGTTAATAGCCAGCCTTCACCCATTTTTGTTCCATGATCTAAAACACCTTCTGATAAATCTTTGGTGTGAGAAAAATATTTCATAGGTGTAAATTTTGTTTTTGAGATGGAGTTTATCATTAATTTTTCTCTTTTTCTTAAATATTTAATTAAAAATTTATTTAATAATGCTCCTTTTAAACTTGTTTTATATAATTGTCTATCATATAAACCATTATATAAACAATATAAAATAAAGCCATATAAGCCTGGTACCATTACTTCAGCATGCTGTGAAACTAAAAATTCTTCTAACCTATTATTTCCTAATGAAGCATATTTTACATATATTTCACCAACAATACCTACCTTTGGTATTGCATGAGATAAATCTAATTCTAATTTATTAAAGCATTTAGCAATATAATTTATATTTTTCTTTAAATATCTATATTGATATCCTTTGTTATGCTCAAATTGATTTAATATTTCATTTATTAGCTTTATAGATAATTCATAAGAACTACCTTTTTTAATTTCATATGAGCGTGTTTTATTATATAAATACATTATTAAATCGCCATATGTCATTGCCGCTGCAACTCTAACAATTAAAGGCAATGTAATTTTTAAACCACTATCTTTTTCTAAATTAGACGCGTTTAAAGAAACAACAGGTATATATCCATATCCTGCTTTTTTTAAAGCCTTTCTAAGAAGGTGAATATAATTTGATGCTCTACATCCACCACCTGTTTGTGTTATTAATAATACAACTTTATCTAAATCGTTTCTATGATTTAATGCATCAATGAATTGGCCTATAACTAATGTTGCAGGATAACATGTGTCATTATGAACATATTTTAATCCCTCTTCAATAACCTCTGGACCTTCATTATGCAAAACTTCAACTTTATAATTGCATTGTTTTAAAATTCCTTCAAATAAAGTCATATGAAATTCAAGCATAGAAGGAATTAATATTGTATGAGTTTTACGCATAGAAGCAGTAAATTTTGGATATTTTATTTCATCAATGTTTTGCATTTTCATCCTCCTGCTTTAATGCAGAAAATAAACTTCTAAGTCTTATTTTTACAGCACCTAGATTTGTTATTTCATCTATTTTTATTTGTGTATATATTTTTCCATGTCTTTCTAAAATTTCTTTGCATTCATCAGATGTTACAGCATCTAATCCACAGCCAAAAGATACTAATTGTATTAAATTTATATCTTTATTCATAGTTGCAAATTTTGCTGCAGCATATAATCTAGAATGATAAGTCCATTGATTTAATACACCTGTTGGGAATTTATCTATTTGATCTGAAATGGAATCTTCAGATATTACTGTTACTCCCATGTCAGATATTAATTTATCAATTCCATGATTTACTAAAGGATCAACATGGTATGGTCTTCCTGCTAAAATAACAATAGGCAAATTATTATTTCTAGCATTTATTATATATTGTCTTCCAGTTAATCTTATATCCTTTAAGAAATTATCATATTCATTATAAGCTAAAGAAGCAGCTTCTTTTATTTCTGGTTTTGTTATTCCTTTATAATATTTTTTCAAAATAAAATAAATTTTTTCTTCAAAAACATTACGATTATGTATTGAAATAAAATCATGAATAAATGTTACAGAATCTATTGTTCCAACATTATTTAATATTTGCTGAGGATAATATGCAACTACAGGGCAATTAAAATGATTATCGCCTTTATTTTCATCGATATTATATGTCATACAAGGATAGAAGATAGTATTGTATCCTTCTTTAATTAATTTTTCAATATGACCATGAACTAATTTTGCTGGATAACAAATTGTATCAGAAGGTATAGTGTTTTGTCCTATTGAATATATTTTTTCATCTGAAAAGCCTGAATTTATTACATTAAATCCTAAGGTTGTAAAAAATGTATACCAAAATGGATATAGTTCATACATATTTAATGCAAGAGGTATAGCAATTGTTCCTCTTCCATTTTCTATTTTTTTATTTGTTTTATATCTAGATAATTTATCTTTAATAAATTCATAAATATTTTCACCCTTAACTATATCCTTTTTAGATAAAGGTTTTTCACATTTATTTCCGCTTATAAATTTATTTGGATTGCTGCCAAAAGTATTTATTGATAATAAGCAATGATTATTACACCCATTACAATTTATATTTTTAATTTCATGGTTGAATTTTTTTAATTCATCTTTTGTAATAGTTTTTGATGATTCTATTTTTAAAGATTTTGCATAAAGTGCAGCTCCATATGCACCCATTAAGCCTGCAATATTTGGACATACAACATTTAGACCTAATTCACGTTCAAATGCTCTTAAAACTGCTTTATTTAAAAATGTTCCACCTTGAACAACAATATGCTCACCTAATGCTTTTTTATTTGGAGTTCTAATTACTTTATACAATGCATTTTTTACAACAGAAATTGATAAACCAGCAGAAATATTATCAATTGTTGCGCCATCTTTTTGAGCTTGCTTTACACTAGAATTCATAAATACTGTGCATCTTGAACCTAGATCAACAGGCTTTTTAGCCATCAAGCCTAAATTTGCAAATTCTGCAATATCATATCCTAAAGCATTTGCGAAGGTTTGTAAAAAAGACCCACATCCAGAAGAGCATGCTTCATTTAAAAATATGTTTGATATTACATTATTTTCGATTTTAAAGCATTTTATATCTTGTCCACCAATATCTATTATAAAATCTACATTTGGCATAAATTTTTTTGCGGCAGTATAATGTGCCATTGTTTCAACTAAGCCACCATCTAAATTAAAAGCATTTTTTGCTAATTCTTCACCATAACCAGTAGAAGCAGAAGCAGCAATTTTAATATTTGGATATTTATTATATAATTCTTCAAATATTTGCTTTATAACAAAAACTGGATTTCCTTTATTAGGTTGATAATGCTCATATCTAATATTTTCATCTTCATCAATTAAAACAAATTTTAAAGTTGTAGAACCTGAATCTATTCCTAAATATAAAATTCCCTCATAATCATCTAAAGAATATGTTGATACCTTATCTTTTTCGTGCCTTTTTATAAATTCATTATATTCATCTTCATTTGCAAAAAGTGGAGTATTATATTGATAAGTTGCTTTATTTGTGAATTCAATTAATTTATTTATTGTCTCATCTAAATTAATAACTTCTTTTGAAACTAATGCAGCTCCTATAGCAACATAATATAATGAATTTTCAGGACAAATTCCTTCTGTATGTAATACTTTATCAAAGCTATTTTTTAATTCAGATAAAAATGTTAATGGACCACCTAAATAAGCAATATTTCCTTTAATTTCTCTTCCTTGAGCAAGGCCTCCTATTGTTTGATTTACAACTGCATAAAAAATAGAAGCAGCTATATCTGATTTTGATGCACCTTGATTAAGAAGAGGCTGAATATCTGATTTAGCAAAAACTCCACATCTTGATGCTATAGAATATAGCTTTTGATGCTCTATAGCTAAATTATTGATTTCTGTTATATCAACATTTAATAATGTAGCCATTTGATCTATAAATGCACCAGTTCCACCAGCACATGATCCATTCATTCTAACTTCCATTCCGTCAGTTAAAAATAAAATTTTAGCATCCTCTCCACCTAATTCTATAATGCAATCTGTTCCAGGAATTAATTTATTTGCAGCGATTCTTGTTGCATAAACTTCTTGTACAAAAGGAATACCAATGCTTTCTGCAATTCCCATTCCTGCAGATCCTGAAATTGATAAGCATACTTCATTTGAATCTATAATTTTATCATTTTTTAATTCTTCTATTTTATTTATAATATTATCTTTGATATGAGAATAATGACGCTTATAATCTGTATAAATAACATTATCTTGTTCGTCTAGAACAACACATTTTATAGTAGTTGAACCTACATCTAAACCGATTCTCAACATAATATTACACTCCTTTTTTAAAAAACATTATAATTATATTATTATAAATAAAATAAGTCAATAAATTATTTATCAATTTGTAATAAATATAACAAAAATAAAGATAAAAATTTAAAACAATTCAAATTTTAATATTTATTTTATGTTTGCTATAAAATGATTTTTTATTGTAAAAACTAAACCTTTATTATATAATAAAAAAAGATATACGTATTAAGAGGTAAGATTAAATGAAAAAGTTTTTTAAAATTATTTCTCTTGCATTATCTTTTGTCTTATTAATTACATTAGTATCTTGTAATAATGATATAAAAGGTTCTCTTGAGATTACTACTACATCAACAAAAATAGAAGCTACAGCTTCTTTTAATAAAAATACTATTTTAGAGGAATCTACAACAATTGTTACAATTAAATTATATAATGAGGATGTTTCAGAACAATTAGAAAGAAAGACTGTTAATTTAGGCGATGAAAAAGTACAAGGATCTGTTACTTTTGAAGATTTAACATCAGATACAACATATGTTTTAAGATTATATGTATCTCATAATGGAACAGAAACATTTATTTGTGAAGCTAATGCTATAACTTCTTCAAGTGGTTCATCAGAAGAAAAACCTATAGAAATAAATTCAATTGCTGATTTTTATTTAATTGAAGAAGATAGAGATGCATATTATAAATTAATGTGTGATTTAGATTTTATTGATGCAGCTGATATTAGCATTTGTTCATCATCAGAACCTTTCGAAGGTGTTTTTGATGGTAATGGTCATACTATTTCAAATTATAAAATAGCAACTGGTGAATATGCTGGTTTATTTGAATATGCTAAAGATGCAACATTTAAAAATTTAAATTTAAGTAATGTTTATATGAGTTCTTCATCTACATGTAAAAATATTGGTGCTTTAGTTGGATATGCAACTAATACAATAATAAGTGATGTTTGCTTAAATAATTTTGATTTAATAACACCAAGTTCAAGTTCAACTCCAACAACAACATCTCAAATTGGAGGATTAGTTGGTGTTATTACAACAGAAGCAGATTCAAATGATGATAAGAATATTTCTGAAATTAAAAATTCTAAAGCCTTAAATATTAATTTTTCATTAACACAAATAAGACCATCTTCAAATTATTTATTTTATTGTGGTGCATTTGCAGGAAGAATTTCTGGTGAAACAAGTGTTGATAATTGTAAGGCTGAAGGAGTTTTAGATATAAAAACTAAAAGTTCAAATGGAACTGCATATATTGGCGGATTTGCTGGTGCAATTGAATCTTCTTTAGTTGTATCAAATTCTATATCTATGACATCTATTAGCTTAGTAAGAAATTCAAATACCTTTAGCTTATTATGTATAGGAGGCTTTGCAGGATCTAACGCTGCAGGTCAAATTAATTTAGATAATTGCTTTGCTGTTGGTGATATTGAAGCATTAAATGATGAGGCTAGAAATTCAAATACAACTAATATTGCTATGAAAGCATTTATTGGTGGTGTTGTAGGATTAATAACATCTTCACCAAAAGGAGTTAAAAATTGTTATTATGCTAAAGCATGTAATGGAATTAGTGTTGTTCAAGCTGATATAGAACAATCAACTAATTATGTAGATAAATGCTTTGTATCAACAACAATAGCATATGTATCAAATGCTATAAAAAATAAAATTTCTGATGTTTATTCATATGATGATTGCTTAAATGTAAAAGGAATGACTATAGAAGGCGCTGATACTTTATATATCGAATCTGCTAATAATAGTGCTTATGAAAATATTTTTAATCAAGATATTAAGGATTTATTTGAATTATTTATTAATTCAAGAGAATCTTTTATATTAGAAATGTCAAAATTTGATTATGAATCTTATTCTTATACATATGAAATTTTAGAGGATACATCAATTGAATTATCTAATAATGTTTCAATTGTAATTTTAGGAACTTCTAGTGTTTTAAGTGTTGAATCATCAACTATTATTGTTAAACCTGTTGGATCTCAAGCATTTAATTCAATTAAAATTTCTATGTTATTTGATGATTTTACAATAAATGCTATTGTTCATATGGTAACAAAATAATTGTAATAAGGGAGTGATTTATTATGGGTTTAGTAATCTATAATTCATTGACTAATAAATTAGAAGAATTTAAACCTCAAAATGGAAATAAAGTTAATATGTATGTATGTGGACCTACTGTTTATAATTATATTCATATTGGAAATGCTAGACCTGTTATATTTTATGATATGTTAAAAAGATATTTAACATTTTTAGGTTATGATGTTTGTTATGCTTCTAATATTACTGATGTTGATGATAAAATCATTAATCAAGCTATAAAAGAAAATAAAACTGAAAAAGAGGTCGCTAGCTTTTTTGAAAATGCATATTTTGATGCAACAAAAACGGTTGGTTCAAAAAAGCCTGATATAATTCCTCATGCTACTGAATATATAGAAGAAATGATATCTTTTATTCAAGAATTAATTGATAAAGGATATGCATATAATGTAGATGGTGATGTATTTTTTAGAGTTAATAAAATTAAAGATTATGGAGTCCTTTCAAATCAAGTATCTACAGATTTAGAAAGTGGTGCTAGAATTAATGTTAATGATAAAAAAGAAAATCCATTAGATTTTGCTTTATGGAAAAAAACAGATGCTGGTATTAAATGGGATTCACCTTTTGGAAAAGGAAGACCAGGATGGCATACTGAATGTGTTGTAATGAATCATAAGCTTTTTGGTACAGGATTAGATATTCATGGTGGTGGTATGGATTTAAAATTTCCTCATCATGAAAATGAAATTGCTCAATTTGAGGCTTTATATAAAACTCATTTAGCTAAATATTGGATTCATGTTGGAAGACTTGATTTAGCTGGTGCGAAGATGAGTAAATCTTTAGGTAATGTTATATATGTTAAGGATTTAAAATCAAGTGTAGAAGGAATGGTTTTAAGAACTTTAATTGTTTTATCTCCTTATAGAAATATTATTCCTTATAGTCAAGAATTAGTTGACCAATATAAAAAAGAATATGAAAAATGGCAAAGAGCATATAAACAATCAATTTATGAGCTTCAATATAGAAACATTGATTTAAAAGAAAATGATGAAAAATATATTGAAAGCTTTAAAGAATATATGAATCAAGATTTTAATGTTCAAAATGTTTTAACATTAATTAATGAAATTGTTAAAGAAATAAATGTAACATTAAGAGGAAAGAATTTTGAGAGAAATTCTATTTGTATTAATACATTAAAAACAATTTTAGATGTTTTAGGTATTGATTTATTTATTGAGAAATTAAATGATGAAGATTTAGAACTTTATACTAAATATAATGATGCTAGAAATATTAAAGATTTTGCCACAGCAGATATTTATAGAGCTAAATTAATGGAGCATAACATATTATAATGGATATTAATTTATTAAATGGATTATCACTTGCTTATATTGGTGATGCTTATTATGAATTAAAAGTCAGGACTCATTTTATTAATTTGGGCTATATGAAAGTTAATGATTTGCATAAATTTGTTGTTAAATATACAAGTGGTGATGCTCAAGCTAAATTTATTCATTATTTTTTAGAGAAAAATATTTTAAAAGAAGAAGAGATTCTTATTTTTAAAAGAGGAAGAAATTCTCATGTTCATACATCAAGAAAAAATCTTGAATTAAAAGATTATTTAGATGCTACAGGGTTTGAAGCTATATTTGGATATTTATATTTAAAAAATGAAATAAATAGAATTGATGAATTGATGGATATTATATTTAAAATATAAAATTGAAGGAGGTTTCTAAATGGGAAGAAAAAAAGTAAAAGATAGTGATATTAAAACTGATGTTATTTTAAATGATGATTTGGAAACTTTAAATTCAAAAATTGAAAATAAAACTATTGATAATCTTATAGAAGATCCAATGGTTAGAGAAAAAATAGAACAAAAAAGTAAAAAAGAATTAGCATCAGAATATAGATTGGCAGAAAAAAATGCTAAAAAAGAAAAAAAGAAAAATGAAAAATTTGTAAAAAAGCATAGAAAGCAAATCAAAAAGAATCCTGGTACTTTAATTAGATATAATCCAGATCCTTTAAATGGTTTACCAGATGAAATTGTTGAAAAAAGAATATTAGACAATTTAATAAATAATTCTAAAACAAAAACATCTAAATCAATTGGAAGAATTATTTGTGGTAATATTTTTACTTTCTTTAATTTTTTAATTTTTACTATTGCTGGTTTTTTAATTTCTGTTAGAGCTTTTACTGATTTGACATTTTTATTAATGGTTTTAGTTAATATTAGTATTGGTACTTTTCAAGAAATAAAAGCTAAAAAAACAATTGATAGATTATCTTTAATTTCTGCTCCAACAGCATATGTTATGCGTGGTGGTATGAAGCATGAGATTCCTGTTACTGAAGTTGTGCTAGATGATTTAGTATTACTTGAAACTGGTAAACAAATTTGTGCTGACTCTATTGTAATTGAAGGAACTGTTGAAGTTAATGAATCTTTATTAACAGGTGAATCTGATGCTATTGTAAAAAAACCAGGTGATATTTTATATTCTGGATCTTTTGTTGTATCAGGAAGGTGCTCATCTAGAGTTGATAAAATTGGAACTGATAATTATATTGAAAGATTAAGTAATCAAGCTAAACAATATAAAAAGCCAAAATCTGATTTAATGCATTCTTTGAATTTAATCATTACAATTATGGCGTTTATAATTATACCTATTGGTGTTTCATTATTTTTTATAATGTATAGAAGAACTGGTTTAACATTTACTTATTCTATAAGAAAAACAGCTGGCGCTATGGTTGGTATGATTCCTTCGGGATTATTTTTAATGACAACAATTGCTTTAGCAGTCGGTGTTATTAAATTATCTTCTAGAAATGTATTGGTTCAAGATTTATATTGTATTGAAATGCTTGCAAGAGTTAATTGTATTTGTTTAGATAAAACAGGTACTATAACAGATGGAACAATGAGTGTTAAAAATGTTATAGATTATAATACTTTTTATGGACTGGCTACTAATAATGTTATAAGTGCAATGCTCAATGTTTTGCAGGATAATAACTTAACATCGCAAGCATTAGAAGAAAAATTTGGATTAGGTAAAAGAATAAAGCATATTGCTAAAATACCTTTTTCATCTGCTAGAAAATTTCAGGCTGTTACATTTGAAAAATATGGAACATTTATTTTAGGCGCTCCTGAATTTGTTTTTAAAGAAAAATATAATCTTATTAAAAATGATGTTAATAAATATGCAGCTTTAGGATATAGAGTTTTAGTATTAGCTCATAAGGATGGAACTATTGAAGGAACTGAACTTCCTAAAACTGAAGTAGAAATGGCTTCAATGATTTTAATTGAAGATAATATTAGGCTAGATGCGATTAATACCATTAGATATTTTAAAGAATCTGGTGTTGAGGTTAAGGTTATTTCTGGTGATAATCCTTTAACTGTTTCAAAAATAAGTCAAAGGGCTGGTATTGAAGGTGCTGAAGATTATGTTTCTTTAGAAGGCTTATCTGAAAATGATGTTAAGCAAATGGCTTTAAGATATACAGTTTTTGGTAGAGTTTCTCCTTCTCAAAAGAAAATATTGGTTGAAACATTAAAAGAAAATGGTAGAACTGTTGCGATGACAGGTGATGGTGTTAATGATATTTTAGCTTTAAAAGAAGCAGATTGCTCTATTGCTGTTGCAAGTGGTTCAGAGGCTGCAAGAAATGTTTCTCATTTAGTTTTACTAGATTCTAATTTTGATTCTATGCCTAAAGTAGTTGCTGAAGGAAGAAGAGTCATTAATAATGTTACTTCTGTTGCATCATTATTTTTAACAAAGACAATTTTTTCATTATTATTAGCTATTCAAGCTTTGATTACAGGAACATATCCAATTTCTACTAACCAGTTATTTTTAATTGATGTTCTAGCTATTGGTATTCCATCACTTGTTTTAGTAATTGAACCTAATAATAATACTTTCCAAGGTAAATTTTTATCTAATGTAATTAGAAAGGCATTACCTGGTGCTATAACGATATTATTTATATCAATTATTGTTTTTGGATTAGTTGATAGTCTTAGCCTAGACCGGACTACAACATCAACAATTATTGTTATTGCTGCAACGCATACATGCTTAATGGTATTATATAAAGCATGTAAACCATTTAATACAATTAGAAAATTTTTATTTGGAATATGTTATTCGTTATTCTTATTTGCAATATTTTTAATGCCACAAATATTTGAATTTAAGCCTTTAGTAAGCTTTTCTGAATATTATACTTCTAATTTGAATTCATCTTCTATTGCAAATTACCCTTCTGTTTCGATAAGTGAAGATAATTATTATGTAATAGATGGTATGATTACAAATTATATAAAAACAACTATATCCTCATCAGATTATTTTACAGCAAGGTATAATTCAAATGATGGTAAATATTATTATTATATAAATGGTATTACAGCTACTAATATTGAAGTTGAAAATCCTTTAATTTCATATGATAATCAAGGCTTTATATATTTAGGTGGATATAGAGTATCTAATTATTCTTATTCAGATTTAATATCTTATACAACTGATGATGCTGGAAATTCTAATGTAATACAAAATATTCATATAGATGAATTAGGATATGTATATTATGGACTTTCTGATGATGATAGGCCTGTTAAGATTTTAATTCCTGCAAATGAAAATAATTTATATTATAACCATACTCTTAATTATGGTAGAGCAGTTGAAGAAGAAGTTCAATTAAAAATTATGCCAACAGTTGAAATTTCATCTGGAAATATAATTATTGATTCTGTTTCATCTGTTGAAATTTTAAATCAAGCTGGAAATAAAATAAATGCTAGATATCATTGTGATAACCTACCAAATTCTACTTTGAATGCTACAATTACTATTAATCCTAAAAATTATCAATTATTGATTAATGATAATCCAGTTTATTATGAAGTAAATAATGTAAAATATTATTACACAGTAAGCCTACCTTCATTTACTACAAATGGTTCTCTTGATAGATTTGATGCATCGAATACAGCTTATGTATATTCAGCAAATAGTCAATTTAGCTTGTATGAATTATTTGGAGAAAAAGTATCAGATGGATTATATAGATTATATTGTTCAGATGGAACAATTGCAGAATATGATAGTTATAATAATTTTATAGAAGCAACATATCTTGATGGTAGCATTGATCAAAATTATATTTTAAAAGATATTCAAAATGGATTAGCATCATATGGTAATATTCCTGGAGGAAGTATAGATGTATCATCATTAAGTGTTATTCCTGGAACAACAAATTATTTATTAACTTCTGATAATGTTTCTTATTTTCCTGATTCAACTAATGCAGATGAAATAAGAGATGGTGTTTCAATTAATAATTCAATTATTTGTCCAACATTGGAATTAACTACTAGTGGTAGATATATAATAAATGATTATTATACAAATTTTGAAGTTAACCAAAGTGATTTAGATCCTAGAATGAATTCTGATAATTATTTAGTATTAGGTGGAGTAGTAACTGATTATGAGCTTAATAAAGATGATATCATATCTAATACTTCTGGTATTGTTAAAGAATTATCAATTAAAGGTAAAATTTTCTTATTAATGCTATGCTTATTATCAGCACCATTAATGAAAATATTACAAGGTTTAGTTCCTTGGATTAAAAAACAAATTAAGGTTATTCAAAAACTTATTACAAAAATGTAAAACGGCTATTTGCCGTTTTATTTTTTTAGATATTTTTTTACAAATAAAATATACTAATACTATAAAATATGATGGAAGTTTAAATGAAAAAGATTGTTTATATTTAAATTAAAAATTTAATATGATATAATACTTTTTGGAAATTAAGTTCGGTGATATTATGAAAATTTATGGAAAGAATTGTATAAACGAAGCACTTAGAGCTAAGGCTAAGCTTGATAAGGTTTTTTTGCTTGATACAAACCAAAAAAAAGATATTAACATAATTGATCAATTAAATAAAAATTCAATTCAATATGAAATAATTAATAAGAAAAAAATGGAATCTTTATTTGGATTGAATACTCAAGGATATGCAGCTTATAGACAAGATTATAAAATTTTAGGTGAGGATGATTTAAATAATTTTATTAATTCATCTAGAATTTTAATACTTGATGGTATTATGGATCCTCATAATTTAGGTGCAATTTTAAGAACTGTTGATGCATTTGGGGTTGATTTAGTTATTTTACCAAAAAATAGAAGTGTAAGTGTTAATGAAACTGTTGCTCATGTTTCTACAGGTGCAATTGAACATACTAATATTATGTATGTTAATAGCTTACTTAATATTTGTAATAAATTAAAAGGAATGGGTTTTTGGATTTGTGGTACAGATGCAAAAGGTAACATTTTAAGTTCTAATATTGATAAAGATTTAAAATTGGCTGTTATTATAGGTTCAGAAGGCTTTGGTATGTCTAAAACTTTAGTTAATGCCTCTGATTATTTAATTTCAATTCCAATGGTTGGTCATGTTAATAGTTTAAACGCAAGTGTTTCTGCCGCAATTGTTATGTATGATTTAATGAAAAAAGGAGAATAAAAATAAATGTTTGTTAACTACAATGATTTTGAGTTATTATATTTAATTAATGACGAAGGTAGTGAACAAGCTTTCCATCTTTTGCTAAAAAAATATAAACCTTTAATACATTTTGAGGTTAATAACATGCTTTATGATACTGATAAAAGAAAAGATTTGTATCAAGAGGGGTATTTAATTTTAATTAGATGTATAGAATTGTTTAATGATTATTTTAATGCAAGCTTTTATACTTATTTTTTAATTTCTTTAAGAAGAAGATTAAAAACATTATTGATAAGAGATGATTATTATTCTAATAGCATTTTTTATGATGATATTAGAGGATTAGAATCTAGTGATATTAATTATAGCTATTATGAAAAAATAATAGAAGAAAAAACAAGCAAGAATGGTGTTTTATATTTTGAAGATTGTATATGTAGGGGATTGTCTTTAAGTTCTTTTGCTAAAAATAATAATTTATCATATTATGAAGCTCAAAAAATTAAAGATTTAGTCTTAGATGAATTGAAAAAAAATATTGAATATTAAATAAAAATAGTCTATAATACGGAATGTGAACCGTAAAGGTTTTTTTATTTTACAAAAATGGAGTGAGGCATATGCGTGAAAAGATAATTTTGATTTGTGAAGAATGCTTGAATAGAAATTATACTATTACAAAAAATCCTCAAAAAAATCCACAAAGAATAGAATTAAAAAAATATTGTAAATATTGTAATAAATACACAATTCATAAAGAAACAAAATGAGGAGATTTTTATGAAAGAAAAAGATTTAAAAGAAAATGAATTAATTGAAAAAGAAGAAGAAAAAGAAGAAATAGTAGAAGAAACAGAAAAAGAGAAAATTGAAAATAAAGTTAATGCTCAAATTCAAAAAAAGCAAGAAAAAGAAAATAGGCCATCTAGAATAGCTCAATATTTAAAAGAAGAGCATAAATGGTTTAATTATGTGCTATTATTTATTTCTGTTTTTGTTTTAATGCTAGGTATTTTGATATTAGTAGGTACTTTAGTTGTAAAAGAAAATATTTGGTTTATAGGTGAACATCCAACTTTATATGGAATTATAATAGTTGTAATTTCTGCTTTAGGTACATTATATTCTTTATATCCTTTCTATAGACCATGTTTTCCTGAATTTAAAAAAATAACATGGCTTAAAGGAAAAAAATTTATAGCAGATATAGTAAGAGTATTTTTGTTCATAATAATATTTACTTTATTGTTCTTATTATATGATTCATTTATTTCACAAGTTCTTGGGTATATATTTAATTAAGGAGATATTATAAAATATGAAAAGATGGTATGTTGTTACAACTTATTCAGGATATGAAAATTCTGTAAAGCAGGATTTGGAACGCCGTATTCAATCAATGAATATGCAAGATAAGATTTATCAAGTATTAGTTCCAGAAGAAATAGTTGAAACTGTAGATAAAAAGGGTAAGAAAAAAGAAAAAATAGTTAAAATGTATCCAGGATATGTATTTGTAGAAATGGAAGTTGAAAAAGAAATGGATGATGTTTCTTGGTTCAATGTTCGTAATACACCAAAGGTTACAGGATTTTTAGGATCTTCAGGTTCAGGAACAAAGCCTGTACCAGTTCCAAAAGAAGAAATGGATGGAATTTTAAGAAAGCTTGGCATGATTTCAAAGCCTAAATTTGAAATTGTTGCAGGTGATAATGTCATTATAGTTGATGGAGCATTTGCAAATATGGAAGGCGAAGTTGTAAATGTTAATGAAGAAAAAGAAATTGTTACTGTTTTAATTGATATGTTTGGCCGTCAAACACCAATGGAATTCCAATTTAATGCTGTAAAGAAAAAATAAAATTTAAGGATGATTTTCATCCTTTTTATTTTTGTTATATCAATTTAAAAATCTCCTTTTTTATGAAATAAAAATATTGTCAATTTATAAAAAAATGTTGTTGACAAAGAAATATTGTGATGATATAATGAAAAAGCACTGTCCGAAAGGACTTAGTGTTAAATATGTGGAAGGGTAGCGAAGAGGCTAAACGCGGCAGACTGTAAATCTGCTCCCTACGGGTTCGGTGGTTCGAAACCACTCCCTTCCACCACTTTTTTTAAAAGATTTGATTGACATTGAATCTTAAAAGTGATATCATTAACAAGTCGCTGAAATGATAGCGAAAAAAATGGTCTTTGAAAACTGTATATAACTTTGTAAACGACGAAATAAACAAAAAACGCAATTCAAGAAGTTTGAATGAGCGAA
>CAJOQR010000126.1 GCA_905236965.1 uncultured Acholeplasmatales bacterium
CCTTTTTTATTAAAAATTATTTCTAATATTTTATTTTGCTGATAGTTTTTCATCAATTGCTTTAGCTGCTTTTTTACCAGCACCCATAGCTAAAATTACAGTTGCAGCACCTGTTACTGCATCTCCACCAGCATAAACATTTTCTCTTGTTGTAAGACCAGTTTCTTCATCTGCAACAATACATCTTCTTTTATTAATTTCTAATCCTTTTGTTGTTGAAGAAATTAATGGATTAGGAGATGTACCAAGTGACATAATTACTTGATCAACATCTAATATAAATTCAGAACCAGGAATTTCAACAGGGCTTCTTCTTCCTGATGCATCAGGCTCACCCAATTCCATTTTAATACATTTCATTCCTGTTACATCGCCTTTTTCATCTACTAAGATTTCAATTGGGTTGCATAATAAATTAAATTTAACGCCTTCTTCTTTAGCATGATGAACTTCTTCTGCACGAGCAGGTAATTCTTCTTCGCTTCTACGATATACAATTGTTGCTTCTGCACCTAAACGTAAAGCTGTTCTTACAGCATCCATTGCTACATTACCGCCACCTACAACAGCAACTTTTTTGCCAACAACAACTGGAGTATCATATGTTGGATCAAATGCTCTCATTAAATTAACTCTTGTTAAAAATTCATTAGCTGATAAAACGCCATTAGCATTTTCACCAGGAATACCCATGAATTTTGGTAAACCAGCACCAGAGCCAATATAAACTGCATCATATCCTTCTTCATCGAATAATTGATCAATTGTAATAGTTTTACCAATAATTACATCTGTTTCAATTTCAACGCCAAGCTTTTTAACATTTTCTACTTCTGCAGCAACTACTTTTTCTTTTGGTAAACGGAATTCTGGAATTCCATAAACTAAAACACCACCAGCTTTATGTAAAGCTTCAAATATTTTTACTTTATAGCCCTTTTTAGCTAATTCCCCAGCACATGTTAAACCAGATGGACCTGCACCAATAACAGCTACTTTTTTACCATTATATGGTAATGCTTGAGCTAAAGTATAATTATGTTCTCTTGCATAATCAGCTGTAAAACGTTCTAATTTACCAATAGAAACTGCTTCTCCTTTTATCCCTAAAACACATTTTGATTCACATTGCTTTTCTTGTGGACATACTCTACCACATACTGCAGGTAAAGCAGAATATTTAGCAATTTCTTTTGCTGCGCCTTCAAAATTTTTATTTTTTAGTTCAGCAATAAATCCTGGAATATTAATATTAACAGGACATCCTGTTACACATTGAGGCTTTTTACAATTTAAGCAACGTGATGCTTCAATTAAAGCTTCTTCTTCATTATATCCAAAACAAACCTCTTCAAAATTATGAGCTCTAATTTTTGGGTCCTGTTCTCTTACAGGAGTTTTTTTCAAATTTGCCATATTATTTTCCCTCCCCGCAGTTTCCGCAACCACCATGGTGAGTTTTTCCTTCTAAATAAGCAAGTTTAGCTCTACCTTCTTCAGTTGCATAAATTCTTTGACGACGCATTGCTTGATCAAAATCAACTAAAAAACCATCAAATTCAGGTCCATCAACACAAGCAAATTTAACTTGGTCACCAACTTGAACACGACATGCTCCACACATTCCAGTTCCATCAACCATAATAGGATTTAAAGAAACAATTGTTGGAATACCTAATTCTTTTGTTGTAAGACATGCAAATTTCATCATAATCATTGGGCCTATTGCTACAGCATGATTATATTCTTTACCTTGATTTTTTACTAAATCTAATAAGCATTTTGTAACATTTCCATTAAAACCATATGAGCCATCATCAGTACAAACATATAAATTTGTAGCAACATCTCTCATTAAATCTTCCATTATTAATAAATCTTTATTTCTAGCACCCATTATGACATCACAATCATAACCATGCTCTCTCATCCATTTAACTTGAGGATATACAGGTGCTGTACCTACACCACCTGCAATAAATACAACTTTTTTATTTTTTAAAACTTCTTCATCTTCTAAAACTAAATCAGAAGGTCTTCCTAATGGACCAACAAATGATGCTACTTCATCGCCAACAGAAAAAGTTGCAAGTTCTAATGTTGATTTACCAACTGTTTGGAAAACAATTGTTACAGTTCCATTTTCTTTATTTGTATCTGCAACTGTTAAAGGAATTCTTTCTCCTTTTTCTGTATTTCTAATAATTATAAATTGTCCTGGCAATGCACTTTTAGCAACTCTTGGTGCTAAAATATCCATTAAATATATATTATTAGTTAATAATTCTTTTTTTACTATTTTATACATTTTTAATTCCCTCCTAAAACCTTACTTTTCGATTATATCATAAATTTAAAAAATTTATGTATTTTTTTATTTATAAGCTTCTTTAATTAATAATGCATCCGCAAGTGCAATTGCACAAGCATTTTCTAAAACGACTAAAGACCTTAAAATTATAGCAGAATCATGTCTACCTTCAATTTTTAATGCTTCAATCTTATCATCTTTAAAATTATAAGTTTCTTGTGGAATAGCAATTGATGGTGTTGGTTTTACAAAAACCTTTATATCAATATCATTACCATTTGAAATTCCACCATTAATTCCACCATTATTATTTGTTTTTGTTTTTCCTTCCTTTGAAATTATTAAATCATTATATGATGATCCTTTCAAAGAAGCTCCGTCAAAACCAATTCCAAATTCAACGCCTTTAACTCCACCTATTGAAAACAATAAATGTGAAATTGTAGATTCTAATGAATCAAAATATGGTTCACCTAATCCTATAGGAACATTTTTAATTTTTATTTTAACAATGCCTCCAACAGAATCACCCTTTGATATAACATCATCTAAAATTTCATTGAATTTAGCTTGATTTTCTTCTCCACCTAAATTAATTATTTTTGTTTCAAATAAAACTCCATCAAGCATTTTTTTAGCTACAACTCCTGCAGCAACAATACCTAATGTTAATCTTGCAGAAAAATGACCTCCACCCCTATAATCATTAAATCCATTATATTTATTATTTGCAGTAAAATCTGCATGACTAGGTCTTGGATGAGACAATAAATTTGAATAATCCTTTGATTTAGTATTATTATTTAAAAATCTTAATAAAATAGGCGCACCAGTTGTATAACCATTAAAAACACCTGATTCAATTATTATTTCATCATCTTCTATTCTAGGTGTTGTACCTTTTGCACCAGCTTTTCTTCTTAAAAGATCTGCTTTAAAATCTTCTTTAGAAATCTTTATTCCAGGCTTAACTCCATCAAGTAATATACCAACTGAATTACCATGTGATTCACCAAAAATATTTATTTGAAATAATCTACCAATATGATTCATATTTTCATCTCGATTCTTTTTAATAATTCTATAATGCTTTTTTCATATTTAATATCATGCCATATTTCTTCAGCTTTAATGGCCTGACCTACAAGCATAAATAAACCATTCATATCTGAATTTGCATCCTTTAATAGCTTTGTTTTTAAAGGATTAAATATTATATCAATTACATATTTTGATTTATTTATTATTTGCTTTTCTAATGGAGAATTATCAATATTAGGATACATTCCAACAGGTGTAGAATTAACAATCAAATATGGATTTTTATTTTTTAATTCTTCATAAGAAATCATTTTATCATTTAAAGGATTTCTTGATACAAAAAAAACATTTCCACCTAAGTCAACTAATGCTTTATATAAAGCAAGGCTTGCACCACCTGTACCTAATATATAACATTCTTTTCCTTTTACATCTATTTTATTATAAATAACTTCTTCTTTAAATCCATAATAATCAGTATTATAACCAATTAATTTATTATTTTTATAAGCAATTGTATTACATGCACCAATTTCTTTTGCCTCAGGAGTAATTTCATCTAAATATTTCATTACTTCCTTTTTATAAGGAATAGTAACATTAAATCCATTATATTTTCCTTCTTTTAATAAATTTAATGTTTCTTCTATTTCATTTTTTTCTATTTCTTTTAATTCATATGTTGCATCTA
>CAJOQR010000127.1 GCA_905236965.1 uncultured Acholeplasmatales bacterium
ATCCCCAATCCCCAATCCCCAATTAACATAATATCAATCAACTCCTAATTAAAAATAAAAAAATATATTAAAAATTAAAAAAATAAGCATATTAAATTAATAATTTAATTTTTTTGTATTAAAGGGATTCCAAAAGAAATTTTTATTTATGGAAGAAGCACCAGTAGCAAATAAAAAAGATATAACTCTGAATTTAAACGATGTTAAATTGAAGGAAGATAACTTTAAATTAGCTATTGATTATTACAGTAAAGATAACCCATTTAAAAAAGTTATTATTGGTTCCACAGTAGGAGTTGTTGGCTCTTTTTCTGCATCTATTATAGCCATAGGTTTAAGTGGAGCTTACATATCTGGTGGTATTCTTTTTTATGATACGGCTTTATTAGTAGGAGGATATGCCGCTATAGGTGCAGCAGTAGGCTTAGCTGTTGCAGTGCCGGCTATATTAGGTGGAATAGGATATGGTATTTATAAAATTGTAAAAACAAAAAAGCTTAAAAATTATATTAGCAAAATGAATGATGAATCTTCCATAGAAGAAAGAGAAATTCTATCCAGATTAACACAACAATGCATGTTCTATTTCAAAAATTATATGAATGATTCATATATTTCTAAGCTGAAAAACCTAGTTAAAAACGATACTAAAGAAATTGTCAAATCAATCAAAGGTAATTTAAGAAATCAAAATAACAATAATAATATAAAGAATAGAATCAAAAAAGAAATTGACGAAATGAATTTTTATAATATTATATTAATAGGAAATACAGGAGTTGGAAAAAGTACTTTAATTAATGAATTTTTAAAATTAAAAAGTAATATAGCGAAAGAAGGAGATACTGCTGATCCTCAAAAAATTGAAAATTGGCCAAAAAAATATCCAGTTTCACAGAATGATACTGATTTAGTAGGAATAAATCTTTATGATACAGAAGGTATAGAAAAAACAGGACAAAACGACTTTAAAAGGCATTTAAATACAATTATTAACTTTATTCATTCTCCTGAAGTTGATTTAAAAGATAAAATAAATGCCATTTGGTATTGTATTAATAATAATAGACTAGATGGTGATGAGGAATATATTCACGACATTTTTAAATTATTTTCTGGATTAAAAATACCAATAATTTTTATTTTTACAAAGGCTTATAGGAGTAGTTTTAAAGAAATAAAAATGATAAAACAAGGTTTAGCAAAATTTGAATTTTTCAAAGATAATCCAGATGATTTACACTTTATTGAAGTTATTGCTAAAGATTTAGTTGATGATGATTCAGGAGAAATTATTGAAAAAAAAAAAGGTCTTGATAAATTATTGCAAGAAACAATGAAAGTATCATATAGTTTAACTATGGCTCCAATAATGAAAAAAATAAGTGAGCTTTTCAATGAAAATTCAATGAAAATAATTGAAAGCTTATCAAAAAAATTACAAGCTCAATATAGTGATATTATCACTAAGCATGATAAATTCAAAACTTTTGAAGATAAATTTTATGATATTTTTGAAACTATTTATGGTGAATTGGATTGGAATAATAAAAGCTTTATAAAAGGCAAGATATCTGGTTGGATGAAAATACTAGAAGAAATTAATAAGAATGATTTGAAACAAGCAAATAAGAATTATGATAAAAAATATTTAATGAATAATCTTGAAGTTTTCATAAAGCAAAAATATGATGAAAAAAAGAAAAGACACGAACAAGAAAAAGTAGAATTTAAAAAAACCTTTAAAGAATTTAAAGAAGAAATAAATGATTATTTAATAACTCAAATAAATTCTTCAAAGGAATATTATGGTTTATATTCCTTATTTGATTTAGTAAGAGATTCAATGTTTGAAGAAATCTTTGAAGACTTAGAAATAGATTTAAATAAAGATAAAATAGACACTCAAGTTGAATTACAAAAAACCCTAATTCCAAAAAAGTTAGAAGAGCTAGCAGAAAAAATTATGAATCAAAAATAATTATTTATTAATTATTTGGTTTAAAATAGTTAAAAAATAATGAATAATTAATTATTTAATATTTGAGTAAATTAAAT
>CAJOQR010000128.1 GCA_905236965.1 uncultured Acholeplasmatales bacterium
ATAATATTACATCTTTACAAGAATACATTCAACTTGTAGAAGAATGGATATTATTTTATAATACTACTGGATTAAAGTCAAAAGTTAAGAAAAAGAGAAAAACTTACACAAAAAGAGAAAAATAACTTTTCTCTTTTTAATATACTGTCTTTTTTTAATGTGTCTACTAAATGGGGTTCATATCAGTATCCTTTGTGTCTTTTTGGTTTGAAAAAACATTTCATATTTATTATTTCCGATTGTTTTATGGGATAAATACAAGAATTTTTCTGTAACCCCCTTGTAACTCCAGTCTCTATATTTTGGAAATTCAATTTTTGTTATTTTTCAAAAACCAACTCCTTTTTTAAAGTATTTATGAACGATTTCTCGATAGTTTTAAAAAAAAATATTCCCTTATTTTATCGGCTATAGTTGCTATTCTTTGGTTTGCTTCAACACTTGCTTGAGTGTACTGGTGTAACCACCCTAGGCTTGCAGCAGTACAAGCCGCAATCAAGGAACACAAATAATAGTGTGCGTAGACATACGAAAATAAAGGAAAATAAAGAGCTGAAAAGCTCTTTTTTGATGATTATTTTATGGTGCCATTTATGGTGCCAAATATGTTATAATAAATTTTGAAGAGGAGTGATATAATGAAGTCATTTGATAAAATTGAACCAGTATTTCATATTGATGATGAAATGAACAAATTATTAGGTACGATAGAACTAAAATTAAATCAAATATCTATAACTGATAAACAAAAGAGAAAATATATGATATCAAAATCAAGAGTTAGATCTATCCATTCATCTTTGTCAATTGAAGCAAATTCATTACCATTATTCGCAGTGGAAAATATTTGTTCAAATAAACCAGTTCTAGGGAAAATGAATGAAGTACAGGAAGTGAAAAACGCTATTGAATTATATAGTCATATTGACGAATATGATTATAAAAATGAAAATGATTTTTTGAAAGCCCACCAAATAATGATGAAATATTTTGAAGACGATAATGGTGGATATAGAAATCATGGTGAAGGAATAAAAAAGGAAGACAAAATTATTTATATGGCTCCAGAATCAACTGTTGTTCCATTTTTAATGAATAGTTTATTTGAATATATAAATAATAGTGATATGAATTTAATATTACTGTCATCAATATTTCATTACTATTTAGTTGCAATTCATCCTTTTAGTGATGGTAATGGAAGAATGGCAAGATTTTGGGTAAGTTTGATATTAAAAAAATACAATAGTAATTTTGAATTTATTCCAATAGAGGAAGAAATATATTTTAATCAAGAAGAATATTATACATCTATTGAGCAATGTCACGTAAATTCAAATGCAAATGTTTTTATCATATTTATGTTAAAAACGATTAATTCATCATTAGATAAAATAATAAAGAGTAATAATTATGTTATGAATGAAACTCAAAATAAAATTTATGAATTAATAGCAAACAATAGATTTATTACACAAAATGAAATAGTAGATTTATT
This sequence comes from uncultured Acholeplasmatales bacterium, assembly GCA_905236965.1. GTDB lineage: Bacteria > Bacillota_I > Bacilli_A > Acholeplasmatales > Anaeroplasmataceae > Anaeroplasma. The sequence goes on from CAJOQR010000128.1 coordinate 1,499, forward strand.
AGGTATTAGTATTAGAACAGTAAAAAGAAATTTTAAAGAGTTAATCGATAATAATATTATTGAAAGAGTTGGATCAAACAAAAAAGGATACTGGGAAATTCTAAATTAATCATAAATAAGATATTCATATTTTAGTATGGTGATGCATACTTTTCTATTAACTAATTTGTAAAAATTTACAAGCAGCTATCAAAGAATACAAAAAGTATCATACCAATTAAAACAAATGAAAATTAAATAAAAATAATACTAAATACCAGTAAATTACAAACCTATGATATAATATTTCTAGAAGGTGGAAATATGGAACAGACAAAATCAGAACTACATACGCATTTGTTTGGAATGCTTTCGGCAAAAGAATTGCTTAAAATGGTATCTGAATATGTTGATTTTATATACTGGCCATTAAATAAGTCGGTTAATGAAGATAGCAAATTAGTTAATATAAATGATTTACTTAATAATGAGACTGCACTTAAGCAGTTACAGATAAAACATGGTGAACAAGTAACATATGATGAATTAGATAATTATTATCAAACTAGAACATCAATAATAACGTACTTAATATCTATTCTATATTTGTCTAATGGAAAGAAAAATTGTAAATACAATGATTTAATTATGGATAATAATATAAAAAGTAAGATAATCGATTATTATGATGAATCATATTATGATAAAAAATTAGCATATATTATGGCAATTTTAAATTATGTTAAGATTGATAAAAGATTGAATAATGAAAAAAATGATCTCATTTCTAAATTAATTTATAGTGATTATTTTAATAGAGCATTACGAGAGCTTGCTAGTATGGGATGCAAATATATAGAAGTTAGTTACTCATATGAAAATATAATATCATTAATAGAACTGAATCCAGATGTCGCTAATATAATTAAATGTAAATTTCTCTTATCTACGGGAAGAGATAGGAGAGTAAAGCAAATGGAGGAAAGTATTGCTCTGCTAAAAGAAGGATTAAGAAAAGGAATGATTGTTGGATTTGACATTATGGGTCAAGAATTAGCTCTTCGTGACGATGAAAAAAAATATAGTCAAAGCAAAAAATCATACAGTTTAAAAAGAAAATTGGAATTACTTGTTGAAACTTTAAAAGATACAAAAAATGGACTTAATACTCTAAGAATACATTCGGGTGAATCTAAAACGTCATTTGGAAACACGGAATGGATACTAAATACATTACTGGAAATTAAATCAGAATATCGAGATAATAATCCAAATGAAAAAATATTACCTCCACCAGAAATAAGAATTGGACATGGCATATATTTTGATAAGAATAATGAAAACTATATAAGAATGTTAAAAGAGTTAGGTGCAATTATAGAAATTAATGCATCAAGTAATTTTGCATTAGGAAATATTGATGAATATAATATTCTTCCATATGATTATTATTTAAAAAATGGTATTCCAATAGTACTATCAACAGATGGTCATGGATTGTATGATACATCACTTCAAGTTGAAGATTATATTGCTAGTAAAGTTAGTAAATATTATAAAATAATACCATCACTTGAAGAAAAACTTATAGAAGGGAAAATGAAAAGATGACTAGTTTTTATAATAATTTAAATGAAGAAATTTCAATGTTAAGTAGCAATCCACAACAAGAAGAAATAACTCATTTTATTGTTAATGGTAAAGAACTTAATGATGAAGCAAAATTATTTTATGAAAAAAATAGGATTCTCTTATATTTTACTCATCTAAATAAAGAAAATATGGATTTCATGAAATATAATGCATTTAGAAAAATAATTGATGAATTATCATCCAATGTTGATAATATAACTACTGACTATGAAACTTTAAGAAAAATAATGGTTCATATTGAATTAGAACTGGGTATGAATGTTTTGTTTTCTTCTACATTAGTTGATATTTTAGATAGAGGATTAGAAAACATACTTTGTTATGAAAAAGCAAACAATTTAACGTATGACAAATTATATGAATACTATAGAAATAATCACAATAAAAGGTTAAGGTGGTATGATGGGTGAAAAATTATTAAAAAAGATGAACAATAATAATTATAAAATTATTAATGAATTGATTGAAATTATTGCCTATGAGAATATTAATAATATTGATGAATTAAGTAAGTATCAAAATAATTTCTTTAAAATAAATGGAAGAGTTTTAAGTCATGATGAACAAATAGAATATTGTAAAAAAATAATTAAGTCTAATATAAGAATTAAAGAAAACATTGATTTTATAGATATTCAAAAAATAGGTATAATGAAAGAAAAAATAAATAACAATAATTCAGATAAAGAAACAACTAGATTATTAATTCAATTGATGTCTTTATTGGAAGAAAATATGATGTTGCCATATGATGCATATAATTTAATTATGAATAATGAATTATGATTAAAATATACTAATAAGGGTATACTAATGACATTTTCTAAAATTTATAGCATATTCTTATTACATTGAAGCAATTCAATAGTAAATGTTAGCCACTCTTGGATGGTGCGATCAATAAATTATTCCAGAGGAAAATGTTATAAAACTTCTATCGTATGATAGAGTTTTCTTTTGTTTTGTGATAAAATATAATAACAAGGAGGATTGAGCTAAAGGAAATCAAAACAGGATACATTTATCATATCAAAGATGAATTTTTGATAAAATAATGATAATGGGCTTATAATTAATCATGAAAATGGTAGAGCAAGACCTACATACTTTACGATTAAAGATATATTATGGTTTATTCCCTTAAGTAGTAAAGTAGATAAATATCAAGTTATTATCGATAAAAAATATGGTACCTGTAAATCAATTATGATCAGTGAAATTGCTAATAAGCCATCTGTTATATTGATACAAAATGCTTTTCCAATATTAGAAAAGTATATAGATCATCCTCATATGGTTGATGGTAAACCATTAGAAATTAATTTTCCCAGATATAGATAGAATAAAAGAAATAATGTTAGAAGAATTAAACAATAAATAATAAAACATTTGAAAAAGGCAGAAAAAATATTAAATATGAAAACATAAAACAATAGTTTATTTGATCCTAAAATGATATATTTTATCGCCTACGTTAGAAAGCGCCAGTACAAGCCTCAATCAAAGAACTTCAAAAGTAGTATGTAATTATATACGATTTATAAAGTAGTAGAAATACTACTTTTTCTATTTATTATATAATGCATATTTTCTATCATACATTTAGAGATGTTGTTGATAATAATATAATTAATATAAATTATAAAGATTTATATTAAAGTTTATGATGTTATTAAACCTCTAAAAAGAGCTCCAAGAGTAAAAGTAATCAGTATATTAATGGAATCAGACATGTTAAATAGAGGAATGTCAATTATTTATAATATATATAATAAACTACTTATATCAGGAAGGAAAAGATAAAGTTTATATTCGTAATGATCAATTTTATAAAGAAGAAATTAGAAATAATGAAATAGAGTGCCTAGAATATAAACAACGTAAGATTAAGATATTTGTAGAATGAAAAAATCATCCTTTTTGTGCTATAATTTTAGTGGAGGATGAAAAAATGAAAGATAAAAAAAGTATAATAATTTATTTTAGTAGAGCTGATGAGAATTACTCAGTAGTATATATTGATAAAGGTAATACAGAATATGTAGCTGAATATGTTCAAGAGTTTACTAATGCAGATATGTTTAAAGTTGAACCATTAGTACCATATGCTAAGGATTATCAAACATGTATTAAAGAAGCAAAGGAGCGAATTGGAAATGCTCCAATTAAAGATTCAATTAATGATATATCAGAATATGAAGTTATATACATAATGACACCAATTTATTGGGGAACATATGCACCAGAAATGGAAACAGCTATAAAAGATATAGATTTTACTGGAAAGACAATAAGAATAATTACAACACATGAAGGCTCTGGACTTGCAAATGTTGTTAGAGATGTTAAAAAGATTTGTAAAGGTGCTACTGTACTAGATGATGCGATGGCTATTGTAGGTTCACAAGCAAAAGATTCGAAAAGAAAAATAGAAAGTTGGATATAATAAGCTTTGATTAAGATATTTAGAACTGAGAAATCAGTTCTTTTTTGATGATAATTTATATGTTGACATAAAAGTAAAAGCATTATACAATATTATTGTATTAATGGAGTAATACAATGAGGTGATAATATGGAATTAACATTTGATAATAACATTCCAATATATATTCAAGTATTAGAATATATGAAGATTTATTTAATATCTGGAGTATTTAAAAGTGGTGAA
>CAJOQR010000129.1 GCA_905236965.1 uncultured Acholeplasmatales bacterium
AATATGATTGTTGCTATAACTAAGGATGATATTTTAATTTGTGAAAAAGATAAAAATCAAGATATAAAAAAAATAATAAAATTATTAAAAAACAATTTATAAATTAGAAGGGACTATAAATTATGAAAACAATAAGAGTAATGGTTCCAACATATAATGAAGAAGATAATGTTGAAGCTATGGCTGATGCAATAAGGGAAGAATTTAAAAAAAATTTGCCTAATTATAAATATCAAATAATGTTTGTTGATAATAAGTCTAAAGATAAAACTAGAGAAATAATTAGAAAGCTATGCGCTGAAGATCACAATATAAGAGCTATATTTAATGCACAAAATTTTGGTCAATTTAATTCTCCTTATTATGGTATGATTGAAAATGAAGAATGTGCTGCAACTGTTACTATTTGTGCAGATTTTCAAGAGCCTGTTGAAATGATTCATAAATTTGTTTCAGAATGGGAAAAAGGCTATAAGGTAGTAGTAGGCGTAAAAAGTAAATCAAAAGAGCATGGCCTTATTAAATTATTTAGAAAAATATATTATAAACTTTCAAAAAGATGGAGCTCTGTACAATTTATTGAGCAATATACTGGCTTTGGTTTATATGATATATCATTTACAAGATTATTAAAACAAATAGACGATCCAATCCCTTTTATTAGAGGTATAGTTGTTGAATATGCTTCTGAAATTAAAACTATAGAATATACACAACAAAAAAGAAGAGCTGGTAAATCATCTAACAATTTTTGGAGCTTATATGATGGAGCTATGTGGAGTTTTACAACATATACAAATATATTACCAAGAATGGCAGGAGTGTTGGGTGCTATTTTTTCATTTTTAACATTTATAGCAACAATTACTTTAATTGTTTTAGGCTTTGTGCTTCCTAACTTTGGATTTTTTTGGACTGGAATCGCGATTTTATCTTTTTTCAGCTCATTAAATTTATTTTTTATAGGAATGATTGGAGAATATATTTTAACTATAAATAAAAGAGTTAAGCATAGACCTTTAGTTATTGAAGAAGAAAGAATTAATTTTGAATACAAAGCAGAAGACTATGATTCTTTGTTTTAGTATTTTTTAAATTTTATTAAAAAATGAAAGTGATTATATTTTATGGAAGATAATTTAAACACTAAAAAAGGCAAAAAAAAAGCTTTAATAAATTTAATTTTAAGTGTTGCTGGAATTGCTTTTTTTAACGGAATAATACAATTTGTATTATATCCTTTTTTAGATTCTAAAGTAGGTAATGCTGAATTTGGATTGATTTTAACAATGATTTCAATTATGTCAATTATTTCATCAAGTGCAGGAACTGCAGTGAATAATGCAAGAATGGTTGCTCCTTTTGAAAAAGAATCTAAAAATGGAGATTATAATTTTATTTTATTGCTTTTTAATTTAATAGGTATTGCAGTTATTATAATATTTTTATTCATAATAAATCAGTTATCATGGTTTAATGTAGTATTTTTAAATATATTAATGTTTTTTACAACTTATAGGTATTATTCTGATTGTGAGTTTAGAAAGAGTTTAAAATTTACTTCTTTTTTTATTTATTATTTATTAATAGGAATAGGTTATGTTTTAGGTTGTTTTTTATATTATATTTTACCTTATTGGCAACTTTCAATGCTTTTAGGTGAAATTTTAGCATTGCTTTTTGTAATGATTTTTGGTTCTATTTATAAAAAGCCATTTTTAATTTCTAATCAAAGAAAAAAAGTGTGGATTTTGTCAACATCATTATTAATTGGAGAAGTAATTAATAATTTAATCTTAAATAGTGATAGATTATTGCTTTACATATTAGTCAATGATGAAGCTGTTACTGAATATTATATTGCATCACTTGTTGGTAAAATTGTAGCATTAGTAACAGTTCCTTTAAATGGTGTTATTATAGGATATTTATCTCGTCAGAAAAAAACACCTAATAAAAAATTTATTTTAATATATTTATTTTCAGTTTTAGGCATAGGCTTTCTTGCATTTATAGGATGCCTAATTGCATCACCTATATTTATTAAAATTTTTTATCCTAGTTCATATGATGCTGTTAAAAATATTATAATTTTAGCTATCATTGCTCAAGTCGCTTTCTTTTGTTCAACATTAGCAATGACTTTAATTATAAAATATAAACACTCATATGTTCAATTAATTATTAATATAGTTCATATCTTTATATTCATTATTTTAGCATCATTAGGTGCTTATTATGGAGGATTATATGGATTTGCTATTTCGGCTATGATTGGTAATTTAATTAGATTTATTATGATATCTATTACAGCATTATTTATAAAACCTGGAATAGAATTAGTTCAAAATTCAAAAAATCAAATTAATGAAACTGAAAATAAATTAGATTATTAAATATTTATTTAATTATAAAAATTATGGTTTAAGAAAGGAGATATTAATTTAGTCGATAACTAAATTAATAATAAAGTAAGGTTATGAAAGCAGTTATTTTAGCAGGTGGTTTTGGAACACGTATTAGTGAGGAATCTCATTTAAAACCAAAGCCAATGATTGAAATTGGAGAACTTCCAATATTAGTTCATATTATGAAAATTTATGCTGCTCAAGGTATTACAGATTTTGTAATATGTGCAGGATACAAGCAAAATGTTATTAAAGAATATTTTGCACATTATTTTTTATATACAAACGATATTACTTTTAATTTAGGTAGTAATACAAATGAAAGAATAATTCACAAAAAAGGTGTTGATAATTGGACTGTTACAGTTGTTGATACTGGTCTTCATACTCAAACTGGCGGAAGAATTAAAAGAATTCAAGAATATATTGGTGATGAAAGATTTATGCTAACATATGGTGATGCTGTTGGAGATGTTGACTTAAATAAATTATTAGAATGTCATATAAATAGTGGTAAAATATGCACCTTATCAGCTTATAATTTTGGACAGTCAAAAGGTATTATTGATTTTAATCCTGATGGAACTATTGCTGCATTTAGAGAAAAATCAGATTTCGATGGAGATATGATTAATATAGGTTTTATGGTTTGTGAACCTCAAGTTTTTGATTATATTTCAGGTGATGATGTTGCTTTTGAGGATTATCCTTTAAAAACCTTAGTAAATGAAAATCAATTAAATGCCTATTTTCATAAAGGTTTTTGGCAATGTATGGACACATTAAGAGAAAAAGAAAAATTAGAAAAATTATGGTATTCAGAAAAATGTCCATGGAAAGTATGGAAGGATTAATTATGCTTGATTTATCATTTTATAAAAATAAAAAGGTTTTAATAACTGGTCATACAGGATTTAAAGGAACTTGGTTATGTAAAATTTTAATAAATGCTGGTGCGAAAGTTATAGGTTATTCTTTAGGCGCACCAACAAATCCTAATTTGTTTGAATTATCAAAAATTGAAAATCAAATGACTTCAATTATTGCTGATATAAGGGATTATAAATGTTTAAAGGAAGTATTTGATGAATTTAAACCTGAAATTGTTATACACCTAGCAGCCCAACCAATTGTAAGAGAATCATATAAAAATCCACTTTATACTTATGAAACAAATGTAATCGGGACAGTAAATATTTGTGAATGCATTAGGCTAGCTAAAACTGTAAAATCTTTTTTAAATGTAACCACAGATAAAGTATATTTAAATAATGATATTTTAAATCATGCATTTAAAGAAGATGAACCTTTAGATGGATTTGATCCATATTCAAATAGTAAATCTTGCAGTGAATTAGTAACACATTCCTATAAGAAGTCTTTTTTTAATGAATTGGGAATTGCTGTATCAACTGCAAGAGCAGGTAATGTTATTGGTGGTGGTGATTTTTCTGCTGATAGAATAATTCCAGATGCAATTCGTTCAATTGAAAATAATATAGACATTAAAGTAAGAAATCCATTTTCTACAAGACCTTATCAGCATGTACTTGAACCTTTATATATTTATCTTGAAATTGCTGAAAAGCAGTATTTAGATTTTAATTATCAAGGATATTATAATGTTGGACCTGATGATATTGATTGCGTAACAACAGGTGAATTAATGGATTTATTAGTTAATGAATGGGGAAATGGCATAAAATGGATTAATTATGGTGATAATGGTCCACATGAAGCAAAGTTTTTAAAATTAGATAATACTAAAATAAAAGCAGTATTTGGATGGACGCCAAAATGGCACATTTTAGATGCAATAAAAAAAATATGTGAATTTACACATGTTTATTTAGAAAATAAGAATGATATTCCATCTGAGATGGATAGAGAAATAAAAATATTTTTTGGAGAATAGTTTATATGAAAATTAGGGTTGCAGACTATATTGTAAAAAAGTTAATAGAAGCAAATGTAACTCAAGCATTTAGCGTTGTAGGTGGAGGAGCGATGAATTTAAATGATGCTTTTGGCCACAATGAAAAAATGCATGTTGTTTATAATCATCATGAGCAAGCATGTGCTATTGCGGCAGAAGGTTATGCAAGAGTAAATAATGAAATGGCAGCAGTCGTTGTAACTACTGGGCCAGGAGGTACAAATGCTATTACAGGTGTTGTCGGTGCATATGTTGATTCTATACCAATGATTGTTATATCAGGGCAAGTAAGATGGGATTCTTTTTCACGTTCTACAAATCTTCCATTAAGGGCAATGGGTGATCAAGAATTTGACATTGTTCCAAGCGTTAAAAATATGACAAAATATGCAATAACTGTAACAAATAAAAATGATATAAGATATATTATAGAAAAAGCCATTTATCTTGCTAAATCAGGAAGAATGGGACCAACATGGATTGATATTCCTGGTGATATTCAATCATCATATGTAGAAGAAGATGAATTAAAGGGTTACGATTATTCAGATGAACAAAATTTTGAAGTTAAGATTAGTGATATTTATCATATTATTGATAAAATAAAAGAAGCAAAACGACCAATAATATATGCAGGCTCTGCGATAAGACTTTCTGGTGCATATAATGAATTTAAGGAATTAATTAATAAATTAAATGTACCTATAGTAACTGCATGGAATTCAAGCGACGTAATTGAAACAAAGCATTCTTTATATGCTGGCCGTGCTGGAAATTTTGGTGATCGTTATGGTAATTTTAGTGTTCAAAATAGTGATTTAATTATATCTTTAGGTTGTAGATTATCGATAAGGCAAACAGGTTTTAATTATGCAGCATGGGCGCCAAATGCTTATGTTATTATGGTTGATATTGATAAAGCTGAAATGGAAAAACCAACAATTCATGTTGATTATAAAATACAAGCGAATGTTTACGATGTTATTCATGAATTAAATAATGAATTGTCTAGCAAATTGTTTAATAACGATTTATGGATTAAACAAATAAAAGAATGGCAAAATAAATATCCAGTTGTAAAGCCTGAACATTATGAACAAAAAGAAATTGCTAATGCATATGCTATTGTTGATATTTTATCAAAAAAAATGCCATCAGATATGATTACAGTTTCTGGTAATGGTACTGCTTGTGTTGTTGGTGGACATGCTTATTATATGAAAGATAAAATGAGATTTATTGAAAATTCTGGAATGGCATCAATGGGTTGGGATTTGCCTGCAGCTATTGGTGTTTCATTTGCATGTGGTAAAAAACCACTTGTTTGCTTAACTGGAGATGGTTCAATACAAATGAATATTCAAGAGCTTCAAACTATTATTCATCATAAGCTTCCAATTAAGATTATAATAATTAATAATGATGGTTATCATTCAATTAGACAGTCACAATTTAATTTTTTTAAGGGTAAACCATTATGCGGCATTGGATCTGATTCTTTAGATTTAAGTTTTCCTAATATGGAAAAAATTGCATGGGCTTATGGATATCCATACTATAAAGCAACTACTAATGATGAATTTATTAAATATATGGAAAATGATTTTGATAAAAATGAATATCAAATTGTTGAAGTTTTTGTTGATAAAGTGCAGTTTTTTCAACCTAAAGCTGGATCAAAAAAGCTAGAAAATGGTCAAATGGTTTCAGCTCCACTTGAAGATTTAATACCATATTTGGATAGAGAAGAATTAGAAAAAATAATGAAGATTTCAAAGGAGTAATTATGAAAGTTATTCTAACTGGTGCAACAAGTATGATAGGACTAGCTCTTACAGAAGAATTAATTAAAAACAATGATGATGTTATTATGATTGTAAGAGAAAATTCAAAAAAGCTTGACTTAATTCCCAATTCTAAAAAAATAACTATTTTAAAATGTGATTTAGAAAATTTATCTAAATTAGATACTTTATTAACAGCTGATTATTTTATTCATCTTGGTTGGGATAAAACGATTGGTAAGGATAGAGATAATTGTTATATTCAAAATTTAAATATTAAATATACTTTGGATGCTGTTAATTTAGCAAGTAAAATGAGATGTAAAAAGTTTATAGGTATTGGAAGTCAAGCAGAATATGGACTTAAAGATGAAAAATTATCTATTGATACACCATGTAATCCAGTAACAGGATATGGTATTGCAAAATATGCTGCTGGAAAATTTTCAAAAATTTTATCAAATCAGCTTGGATTAGAATTTAATTGGATAAGAGTTTTATCAGTTTATGGTAAAAATGATAATCCAAATACTTTAATTTCTTATGTTTTGAATTGTATTAAAAATAATGTTGATGCTGATGTTACAAAATGTGAACAAATATGGGATTATATTGAAGTAACTGATGCAGCAAAAATAATAATAGATATTTTAAAATATGGTAAAAATGGAGTTGCATATCCTTTAGGTAGTGGTAATGCTAAACCATTAAAAGAATATTTAGAAGATTTAAAATTAAAATATAACTCTCATATTAAAATTAATTATGGTGCTAAAGATTATTATGAAAATCAAGTTATGTATTTAGTTGCTGATATGTCATATCTTGATGAATTGAAAAGTGAGGAAAAATAATGAATACTAAAGAACAAATATTAGAATTAGTAAAACAATTTTATAAAGAAAATCATTTAAAAAAACCTTATGAAAAAGGAGATAGAATAACTTATGCTGCAAGAGTTTTTGATGAAGAAGAAATTGTAAATTTAGTTGATTCTTCATTAGAATTCTGGTTGACAACTGGAAGATACTCTGATGAATTTGAAAAAGGTATGGCAAAATATTTAGGTATTAAGTTACCTGTTTTATTAGTTAATTCTGGTTCAAGTGCTAATTTATTAGCATTTATGACTTTAACAGCTCCTGAACTTGGAGATAGACAAATAAAAAGAGGAGATGAAGTTATAACTGTAGCGTGTGGTTTTCCAACAACTGTTACACCAATTATTAATTATGGTGCAGTTCCTGTTTTTGTAGATGTTACAATACCTCAATACAATATTGATGTTTTAGAATTAGAAAAAGCATTATCACCAAAAACAAAAGCAGTCATGCTAGCTCATACATTAGGTAACCCTTTTGATTTAGAAACTGTTAAAGCATTTTGTGAAAAACATAATTTATGGTTAATTGAAGATAACTGTGATGCATTAGGATCAACTTATGAAATAAATGGAAAAAAAATGATGACAGGTACAATTGGAGATATTGGGACATCTTCATTTTATCCTCCACATCATATGACAATGGGTGAAGGTGGAGCTGTTTATACAAGGAATCCACTTTTATATAAAATTGCAAAATCATTTAGAGATTGGGGTAGAGATTGTATTTGTCCATCAGGAGTTGATAATTTTTGTGGTCATAGATTTGATGGTCAATATGGCTTATTACCACAAGGTTATGATCATAAATATACATATTCTCACTTTGGATATAACTTAAAAGTAACTGATATGCAAGCTGCCGTTGGCTGTGCTCAATTAAAAAAATTCCCAATTTTTGTTGAAAAAAGGAAGCATAACTGGTCAAGGCTTAGAAAAAATTTAGAAGTTGTTTCTGATAAATTAATATTACCAGAACCTGCTAAAAATTCAAATCCTTCTTGGTTTGGTTTTTTAATTACATGTAAAGATGGTGTTTCTTGTTATGAATTAACAAAATATTTAGAATCTAAAAAGATTCAAACAAGAAAATTATTTGCTGGTAATTTAGTTAAACATCCTTGTTTTGATCAATTAAGAAATGAAAATCAAGGGTTTAGAATAGTTGGTGATTTACATACAACAGATTATATTATGAATAATACATTTTGGATTGGTGTTTATCCTGGAATGACTGATGAAATGATTGATGAAATGTCAAATTCAATAATTGAATTTTTAAAATAATAAATTTTACTATATTCTTATGTTTTTGAATAAACAAAGAATATAGTTTTTTTTATCATAAAATGTTAAATATGCTTTGCTTTTATATTTATATAAATATAAAAACTTGATTTAGAAGTATATAAATGTTAAAATTAAAATGGTTTTTTGTATAATTAGGGATGAATTTTATGATAAAAAAAATTAATGAAAACAAAATATTTGAAGAAGTATATATCATCTTAATATATTTAATTGCATTATTTGGTTGGTATTTTAAAACTCAATATGGATTAATGATTATAATAACAATTAATTTGATTGCAATATTATCATTTAATGATTTTAAATATATGATACCATCAGGATTAGGCATAATATTTTCTATTGGTACTGATTTTAGTGTTGATACAAAAATTGGACCTTTGATAGGTGCTGCTATTATATATTTTTTAACATTCATTATTTATATATTAAGAAATGGAATTAATTTTAAAAATTTTAAATCATATAAAGGACTATTAATTTTAGGTATTTTAAGCTTTATACCATTGATTTATCATAATACAATTTTTGAATCTATTAATAGTGGAATTTTAGATTCAAATTCTAAAATATTATATTTTTTATATGCTAGTTACATTTTTTATGTTTTTTTATATTTCCTTTTAGCATTAGCTTTTGATGAAAATTCATTAAGAGTTGTTTTTAAATCTATTGGATATATGAGTATTTTATTATCTTTTGAATGTATTTTACATGTTTTAACTGTAAATTTTGAAAAAGGTTATAGACTAGGATGGGGGCATTGCAATGAAGCTGGAATTTTAATTCTTTTTAGTCTTCCTTTTTTAATTAAAAATATAATTAAAGCAGAAAGAAAAAGAGATTTAATTATTCCAATGTTAAAACTATTAATTGTAATTGCTGGTATTATTTGTTCTACAAGCAGAGGAACATATCTTTTTGGTATAATTGAAATATTTGCTTTAGGAATATATACATTAATTGTATCGAAACAAAGAAAGACAATTATTATTTCTTCAATAATTATTGTTTTAATTTGCTTGTTAGTCATTCAATTAAAATTTGGTATTTTAAATAGTTTTAATAAAATTATAGATTTAGTCTTTGTAAGAGGATTATCTATGGATGATAGATTTAGGCTATATAAAGAATCTTTAATTGTATGGAATAATGATATTTGGACTAGATTATTTGGTGCTGGTATGACTGCTGAACTTACTAAAGAAGGATTTGAAGATATGAATACATTTATTATGTTTCATTCAACATTTTTCCAATGTTTAGCAACAACAGGTATATTTGGTGTTTTAGCTTTAGGATATCATTTTTTTGAAAGATATAGACAATTAAAAATTTTGGAGAAAAAAGAATTATATTTTATTTTAATTGGTTTTATAACTGTTGATTTATATGGATTGATTGATAATACATATGGAATGTATTATTTCATGATTCCAATAGTTATGATAATGGCTGCCTTTGATAGTTATATTAATTATAAAGAGGCAAAGAATTGAGGAATTTTTATGAAACAAACTAAATCAATGAAAGAAGCACTGAAAATTGAATATAACATTTCTATGTATAAAAGAAAGCCAATATATGCTTTTATAAAAAGATTTTTTGATATGTTTTTCTCATTCTTATTTATGATTCTTTTTTTGTGGCTATATATTATTATAGCTTTAATAGTAGTAATAGATTCAAAAGGTCCTGCCTTATATGGCCACGAAAGAATAGGTAAAAATGGTAAAAAATTTAAGGTTTGGAAATTTAGAACAATGAAAAATGACAAAAGACCAATTGAAGAGATTCTTTCTAAAGAACAATTAGAAGAATATAAAAGGGATTTTAAAGTTACTAATGATCCTAGAATCACAAAATTTGGTAGTTTATTAAGAAAAACATCATTAGATGAATTACCGCAATTATGGAATGTTTTTATAGGACAAATGTCATTTATTGGATTTAGGCCAATTATAGATGAAGAATATGAAAAATATGGTAATAATAAAGATTTATTAATTAAGTGTAAACCAGGTATTACTGGATATTGGGCTAGCCATGGAAGAAGTTTAACTTCATATGAAGATAGGATAAAAATGGAGCTTTATTATAATGTTAAACGTTCTGTTTGGTTAGATATAAGAATAATTTATCATACTATAATTGGCGTTGTTAAATCAGAGGGTGCAAAATAAATTATTTTATGGGTGGTGTTAAGTTGAAAAAAATACTTCATATTCCCAATTATTATAATCCACATATAGGCGGAATAGAACAAACGTGTGAAGATTTTGTTAATTCAATTAAAGAAGAATATGAACAAAAGATAATATGTTTTAAGGATTCTAAAAAAACTAGTATTGATAATATTAATAATGTCGAAGTTATAAGAGTTGGATGTCAAACTAAAATAATGAGTCAATCAATAGCTTTAGGCTATAAAAAAGAATTAAAAAAAGTTTTTGATTCTTTTAATCCTGATATTGTTGTCTTTCATTATCCTAATCCTTATGTTGCTTTTGCTTTATTAAAACATTTAAAAAATAAAAAATTTAAATTTATTTTGTATTGGCATTTGGATATAACTAAACAAAAATTACTTGGTAAATTATTTTCTGGTCAAACAAAAAAACTTTTAAATTATGCCGATAAAATTGTTACAACGTCTTATAATTATGTTGGCGGTTCAAATTATTTACCTACCTATTATGATAAAATAAAAGTCATTAATTCTTGCGTTGCTTTAGATAGAACATTAGTTGATGAAAATATTATATTGAAAGCAAATTTAATTAAAAATAAATTTAAAAATAAAAATTTGATTTTTACATTTGGAAGACATGTAGAATATAAAGGATTTATTTATTTAATTGAAGCCTCAAAATATTTAAATGACGATTTTAAAATATTAATTGGGGGATCTGGTCCCTTAACAAAAAAATTTAGGAAAAAGATTAAAAATGATGAAAAAGTTGAATTATTAGGAAAACTTCCTTTAGATGATTTAAAAGCTTATTTAATAGCTTGTGATATATTTTCTTTTCCATCAATAACTAGAAATGAAGCTTTTGGTTTGAGTCTTGCTGAAGCAATGAGTTTTTCAAAACCAGCTGTAACATTTAATATAGAAGGATCTGGTGTTAATTTTATAGCATTAAATGGATATAATGCTATAGAAGTAGCAAATAAGGACTCTAAATTATATGCTAAAGCAATAGAAAGGCTAGCTAGTGATAAAAAATTAAATGAGATGATGTCTTTAAATGCTAAAAAAAGATATGAAAAATATTTGACTTTTGATGTATTTAAGGATAATATAAAAAAATTGTTAATTGAATTAGGAGAATAATTATTATGAAAGGAATAATTTTAGCTGGTGGGTCAGGTACTAGATTATACCCACTTACAATGGTTACATCAAAACAATTATTGCCTATTTATGATAAGCCAATGATTTATTATCCACTAAGCATTTTAATGCTTGCTGGAATAAAGGATATATTAATTATATCTACACCAATAGATACTCCAAGAATGCAAACTTTGCTTGGAGATGGAAGTCATTTTGGAATTAATATTGAATATAAAATTCAACCATCACCAGATGGACTTGCACAAGCTTTTTTATTAGGTGAAGAATTTATTGGAAATGATTCTTGCTGTATGATTTTAGGTGATAATGTATTATATGGAAATGGATTAAAATCAAGTTTAAAAAATGCAGTTTTAAATGCTGATAAAGGCTTGGCAACTATTTTTGGTTATTATGTTAATGATCCAGAAAGATTTGGTGTTGTTGAATTTGATAATAGAGGGAAAGCAGTATCAATAGAAGAAAAGCCTTTAAATCCAAAATCTAATTATGCTGTAATTGGATTATATTTTTATCCAAAAGGTGTATCTAAAAAAGCTCATTTAGTAAAACCATCAAAGCGTGGAGAATTAGAAATAACTACATTAAATAATATGTATTTAGAAGAAAATAATTTAAATGTAATTACATTTGGTAGAGGTCTTACTTGGCTTGATGCTGGAACTCATGAAAGCTTAGCAGAAGCTACATCATTTGTAAAAATGATTGAAGAGCATCAAGGATTAATGATTTCTTGCCCTGAAGAAATTGCTTTTGATAACGGATGGATTTCAAAAGATAAATTATTAGAAATAGGTAAAACTATGTCAAAAAACAATTATGGTAAGCATTTAATTAATGTTGCAGAAGGAAAGGTATTAAAATAATGTCAATCCAAATTGGAAATTTTAATTTCATTGAAACAAAAATAAAAGATGTTTATATTATTGAACCAAAAAAATATGGTGATAATAGAGGATATTTTATGGAAACATATAAAGAATCTGATTTTAAGAAGGCTGGATTAGATTATAATTTTGTTCAAGATAATCAATCTAAATCCAAAAAAGGAGTTTTAAGAGGATTACATTTTCAAAAAAAATATCCACAAGCCAAGCTTGTAAGATGCCTAGAAGGTGAAGTTTTTGATGTTTGTGTTGATTTAAGAAAAAATTCACCTACATATGGCAAATGGGAAGGTGTAATTTTATCAGGTGAATTAGGCAATCAATTTATGATTCCAAGAGGTTTTGCTCATGGTTTTGTTGTTTTAAGTGAAACTGCAACATTTGCATATAAATGCGATGAATTTTATCATCCAGAAGATGAAGGTGGTATAATGTGGAATGATTCTGAAATTGGCATTTTATGGCCATATGAAGGAGAAGTTTTACTTTCAAAAAAGGATGAGGTTCATCCAAAATTAAAAGATTTAAAGATTAATTTTTAAAGGATTATATTATGTTGGATAAATATTCAAAAATCTTAGTTACTGGTTTTAATGGACAATTAGGATATGATTGTGTTAGAGAATTAAAAGAAAGAGGATATAACAACGTTTCAGGTATTGACATTAAAGAATTAGATTTAACTAATGAAATAGCTGTAATGGATTATATTATAGAATTTAATCCAGATGTTGTTATGCATAATGCTGCATGGACACAGGTTGATAAAGCTGAATTAGAACCAGAAAAAGTAAAAATGATTAATACATTAGCTCCTAAATATATTGCAGAGGCTTGCAAAATTGTTGGAGCTAAAATGGTTTATATTTCAACAGATTATGTTTTTGATGGATTAGGAAATACTCCATTTGAAATAGATTCTCCAAGAACTGGTCTTTCTGTATATGGAAAAACTAAATCAGATGGTGAAGATATGGTAAGAAATACAATTGATGAACATTTTATTGTTCGTATTTCTTGGGTATTTGGGAAAAATGGTAATAATTTTGTAAAAACAATGTTAAAATTAGCATCAATGGGTAAAAATGAATTAAATATTGTATCAGATCAGATAGGATCTGTTACATACACATATGATTTATCTAAATTATTATGTGATATGATAGAAACAGAAAAATATGGAACATATCATGCAACAAATGAAGGATTTATTTCTTGGGCAGATTTTGCAGAAGAAATATTTAAAGAAAAAGGATTAAATATAAAAATTAATCATATATCAACAAATGATTATTTAAAATTAGTTCCTCAACAAGCAAAAAGGCCTCTTAATTCTAGAATGAGTAAGAAGTCATTAGATGATGCTGGCTTTAAAAGACTTCCTGATTGGAAAGATGCTTTAAAAAGATATTTAAAGGAGATTGAATAACATGTCTAAATTTTTAATAACAGGTGGTGCAGGATTTATTGGTGGTAATTTTTGCCATTATATGGTTAATAATTATCCAAATGATGAATTTGTTTGTATTGATGCATTAACATATGCTGGTAATTTAGAAACATTAGATCCAATTATAAATAAACCAAATTTTAAATTTGTACATGGGAATATTTGCGATAGAGATTTAATATTTAAATTATTTGAAGAAGAAAAATTTGATTATGTTGTAAATTTTGCAGCAGAATCACATGTGGATAGATCAATTGAAAATCCTACAATCTTTTTACAAACAAATGTAATTGGGACTCAAATTTTAATGGATGCAGCAAGATTTTATAAAATTAAAAGATTTCATCAAGTTTCAACAGATGAAGTATATGGTGATTTACCATTAGATAGAAAAGATTTGTTTTTTAAAGAATCTACACCATTACATACCTCATCTCCTTATTCTGCATCTAAAGCATCTGCAGATTTACTCGTTATGGCATACCATAGAACATATGGCTTACCAATAACTATCTCAAGATGTTCTAATAATTATGGACCATATCAATTCCCTGAAAAATTAATTCCTTTAATTATAAAAAAAGCTTTAGCTGATGAGCCACTTCCAATTTATGGTAAGGGAGAAAATGTTAGAGATTGGTTACATGTATATGATCATTGTACAGCTATTGATTTAATTTTAAGAAAAGGTATTGACGGTGAGGTATATAATGTTGGTGGCCATAATGAAAAAACTAATTTAGAAGTAGTTAAATTAATTTTAAAAGAATTAGGAAAGCCTGAATCACTAATTACATATGTTAAAGATAGAGCAGGGCACGATCTTCGTTATGCAATGGATCCAACAAAGATAATGAATGAATTAGGATGGAAGCCTAAATATAGTTTTGAAACAGGAATTGGACCTACAATTAAATGGAATTTAGAAAATCAAGACTGGATTAATCATATATTATCAGGTGAATATTTAAGATTTATGGAGAAAAATTATAATAAAAGATAAAATTAAGAATTGAGAATATAAATGATGAAAAGAATTGTTATTGATTGTAGATATCTTAAAATGTCTGGTATAGGAAGATATTTAGAATGCATTTTAGATAATTTAAAATATGATGAATTTGAATATATATTGTGGGGAAAAAAAGAAGATATAAAATTATTCAAAGCAAAAGATTATATTTATGATGAGATGTCTCCATTTAGTTTTAAATCATTATTAAAATCTCCTATAAAAGAAATTAATAAATGTGATATTTTGTTTACACCTAATTTTATAATTCCTTGCGGAATTAAAATAAAAATTGTTTCAATGCTACACGATATCATTTTTAGAGATATGAAAAATATGAATAAAAATTTTCTTGATTCATATATAAAAAAGCATTTAATAACTAGATGTATGAAAAGATCAAATTATATATATACTGTATCTAATTTTTCTAAAAATAGAATTTTATTTTATTATCCAAAAATAAAAAATAAAATAAGTGTTTTATATAATGATGTAAAAAATGATTTTAAAGAATTTAATATTAAATATAAAAAAGAAAATTATTTAATATTTGTAGGTAATATAAAAGAAAATAAAGGCTTGATTTATTTAATTAAAGCTATGGAAGAATTAAAAAATGAATCTAATATAAAATTATTAATTATTGGTTCTAAAGAAAATTTTAGAAATATGGATAAAAATATCTTAAAAACAGATAATGCAAATATTGAATTTAGTGGGTATGTAGATGATGAAAAATTAAAAGAATTAATTGCTAAAGCAAAATTTTTGGTTCAACCATCTATTTATGAAGGATTTGGCATTCCACCATTAGAGGCAATGTATTTAGGAACTAAACCTATTATTTCAGATATAGAAGTATTTAAAGAAATATATACTGATTTTGACTGTATATTTTTTAAAAATAAGGATTGCGAATCTTTAAAAGATGCCATATTAAACTCAGACCCTATTTTAAAGTTTGATAAAGAATTAGCAATGATGCGTTTTAATCAGCAAACTAATGCTAAAAAAATAGAGGAATTATTTAAAAAAATCTAAAGGAGGAATTTATAAAATGCGATTTATAAAAAAATGTTTTAATAAATTTCAAATTTTATTTAAATTCGCTATAAATGATTTAAAGAAAAGATATGCTGGTTCTATCGCTGGTATACTATGGGCATATGTTCTACCTTTAGTTACTATTTTAGTGTTTTGGTTTGTTTTTGAATTGGGATTTAGACAAAGTCCAGTTAATGGAACATCATTTATTTTATGGTTCGTTCCTGCATATATAGCTTGGACATATGCAAATGATACTATATTACAATCTTCTAATGTTTTATTTGAATATTCATTTTTAGTTAAAAAGGTTAAATTTAGAGTAGAAATGTTACCTTTAATTAAGGTTTTAAGTGCACTTTTAATTCATTTATTTTTTATTTTATTTTGTTTTGTTTTAAATTTTATTTATAAAACACCTTTTAATCTAATTTGGTTTCAAGTATTTTATTATACATTTGCATTAACTATTTTTTTAGTTGGAATTTCATGGATTGCATCATCATTAACAGTTTTTTGGAAAGATTTTGGACAAATAACAAATGTATTATTACAAGTAGGTTTTTGGGCAACACCAGTTTTTTGGGACCCATCTGGAATGAATGATAATGTTTTAAAAGTATTAAAATTTAATCCATTATATTATATTGTTGAAGGATATAGATCTTGTTTTGTTGAAACCTCAACATCTGGTTATTATCCATTTTGGGCTCAATATAAGCAAATGATTTATTTTTGGGGTGTAACTTTAATTATCTTTGTAATAGGATATTTTTCATTTAAAAAATTATCAAAACATTATGCTGATTTATTGTAATGGAGGTTTTTATGGATAATGTAATAGAAGTAAATCATGTATCTAAAATATATAATCTTTATAAAAAACCTTCATATCGTTTTTATGAAACTATTCTTTTTAATAAAAAATCTTTTCATGAAGAATTTGAAGCATTAAAAGACATTTCTTTCAATGTTAAAAAAGGAGAATGCTTTGGTATTATTGGTGTTAATGGTTCTGGTAAATCAACTATTTTAAAAATTATAACTGGAGTTTTAAACCAAACTAAAGGTGATGTAAAAATTAATGGTAAAATATCAGCTCTTTTAGAATTAGGTGCAGGATTTAATCAAGAATATACTGGAATCGAAAATATTTATATGAATGGTTTAGTTTTAGGCTATAAAAGAGAAGAAATAGATAAAATGATACCAGCAATAGAACAATTTGCTGACATTGGAGATTTTATTAATCAGCCTGTTAAATTATATTCATCTGGTATGTTTGCTAGATTAGCTTTTGCAGTAGCAATTAATGTTGATCCTGATATTTTAATAGTAGATGAAGCATTATCAGTAGGTGATATTTTCTTTCAATCTAAATGTTATAAAAAATTTGAAGAATTTAAATCATTAGGAAAAACTATTTTATTTGTAACACATGATTTGACCTCTGTATTAAAATATTGCGATAGAGTAATGGTTTTAAATAAAGGTGATGTTATTGATATTGGGAAGCCTAGTGAAATGGTTAATATTTATAAAAAAATATTAGCAAATACATTTGATGAGGAAGATAATAAAAATAAAATTGAAAATAAAAAAATAAATCAAGATTTTTTATGGAAGAAAAAATTAGCATTAAATCCAAAACCAAATATTTATGGAAATAATGAAGCTGAAATAATAGATTTTGGAATTTTTGATGATCAAGGAGAAATTACAAATTCTATACAGCAATTTAAAGATGTTTTTATTAAAATTAAAACTAAATTTAATATAGATGTTTTAAATCCAATAATTGCTTTTACAATTAAAAATGTAAAGGGGCAAGAAATTACTGGTTCAAATACAATGTATGAAAATATTGAATTCGAAAAAGTAAAAAAAGGTGAAATAATAACTGTTGAATTTAAAATTAATCTTCCAATTTCTGTTGGTCAATACCTATTAGATTTAGGTGTAACAAGATATGAAATGGATAACTTAATAGTTTTAAATAGATTATATGAAATTACAACTATTGATATTTTATCAAAAAAGAATAATGTTGGATTTGTTAATCCAAATTGTGAGGTATCTGTGAAAAGAGATGAATAATTATGGCAAAAATAATTTATGATTATTATAATGGTATAGATTTATATTCAGATGGTGAAATAGAAAATAAAATATATGACATTGTAAAAAAGCATGATGCAAAATATATAGAAGAAATGATTGAAAAATCAAATGATTGGGCAATTTTATATCACTTATCTAAAAATCGTCAAAATATTTTAATTCCTTGTGATATAAAAAAAGAAGATTATTGTTTAGAAATAGGTAGTGGTTGTGGAGCAATTACAGAAGGAATTTTAAAATATAGTGAAAATGTTGATGCCATAGAATTATCAAAAAAGAGATCATTAATTAATTATGAAAGAAATATTTGTCATGATAATTTAAATATTTATGTTGGAAATTTTGTAGATATTGAAAAAAATTTAGAAAAAAAATATGATAAAATTTTTTTGATTGGTGTTTTAGAATACTCATCTTTATACATAAAAAATTCAGATAATCCTTTTTTAGATTTATTAAAAATAGTAAAAAATCATTTAAAAGAAGATGGAAATTTATATATTGCAATAGAGAATAAATATGGAATGAAATATTTTTCTGGTGCAAGAGAAGATCATACAGGTAATTTTTTTGAATCTATAGAAGGTTATGATAATAATACTGCGAAGACTTTTTCTAATATAAGCTTAAGGAAATTATTAAAGAAAGCAAATTATAAAAATATTTATTTTTATTATCCTTTGCCTGATTATAAATTTCCAAATGAAATATATTCTGAAGATTATTTGCCCAAAAATAATTCTTTAATAAATTTAGGACATTCTCTTGATAGAAATAGATCAATTATTTTTAATGAAACTAAAGCTTTAAATGAAGCTGCAAAATCTGATCATTTTGAAACATTTGCAAATTCATTTTTAATTAAGGCAGGTGTTTAATTATGAAAACTATTTATTCTAAAATTGCAGAAAATAGAAAAGATGAATTTTATATAAAAACCTCTATTATTATTGAGGGTGATAAAAAATATGTTAAAAAAGAAAGCCAAAATAATAATCATTTAAAAAATATTTTAAATAATGAAAAAATACTAACAGAAATTTATGGCGATATTATAGAACAAGGATCAATTGAAAATAATTATATTATTCACCCCTTTTATAATTATTCTTCGCTAGAAGAATTAATTAATAAAAATAATTATGAATATTATTTAGATTTATTATATAAATTAATTTCAAAAGAAGAAAATATTACTGATTTTAAAAAAAATACGGAATTTAATAAAATATTTGGCAATTTAGATTTTGTTGATAAAAAAAGTTTAATTTATTCAAATTATGATTTTACATTTGGTAATATTTTAATAGATAAAGATAAAATTTTTAAAATAATTGATTGTGAATGGGTTTTTAATTTTACAATTCCTGTCAATATGGTTTTTTATAAAGCAATATTAGACTTTAATGCTAAACATCCTAATATTATAGATATGAAAAAAACTATTGAAAAATATCATATAATTGATATAGATAAATATGAAATTGCTGAAAATAATTTTCAAAAATATGTTTTAAAGGATTATAATTTTAGACAAGAGTATAATAGATTTGAAAACCATTTTGATTCTAATATAAATTATCAAAATATGAATAATAGCTTTATTCAAGCAAATATTTTAAATAAAGATTTAAATGAAAAGATAATAAAAGAAAAAGAAACAAATGAAAATTTAAATGAAATAAATAAAGATTTAAATGAAAAGA
>CAJOQR010000130.1 GCA_905236965.1 uncultured Acholeplasmatales bacterium
AATATTAGAATTAAAAGATGGTAAAATAAAAGGATTATTAAATAAAGATGAAACAGTTGAAGTCTATGGATCTATTCCTTATGCTAAGCCACCAGTTGGAGATTTAAGGTGGAAAGAGCCTATGGATATAGATCCTTGGGATGGAGTTTTGGATTGTACAAAATTTGCTCCAAGATCAATGCAAAATGATTCAAAAGAAGCAATTTTAAGCTTAGTTGATTTATATGCAGAAAAATCATGGCATCCTGATTATAATACAGGCTTTAAAACAGAAGTGAGTGAAGATTCTTTATATTTAAATATTTGGAGGCCAAATAATAATAAAACAAATTTACCTATTTTATTTTATATTCATGGTGGCGCTTTAACTAGTGGATCTTCATATTCATCTGATATAAATGGAGAATATTTTGCTAAAAATGATGTTATTGTTGTTACTGTAGCTTATAGATTAGGTGTTTTTGGATATTTAGCATTAGATGAATTAAAAGATGAATCTATTAATTCAACAACAGGAAATTATGGATTATTAGATCAAATAAAAGCCTTAAAATGGGTTAATGATAATGCAACATATTTTGGTGGAAATAAGAATAATATAACAATAGCTGGTGAATCAGCAGGCTCATCTAGTGTTAATGCATTATGTGTATCTCCTTTAGCAAAGGGTTTATTTAAAAGAGCAATTGCTGAATCATCGTCAATTAGTCAAAAAAATCCGCCTCATACTTTTAGAACAATGAATGCTGCATTAAAAGAAGGAAATAATTTATTAAAAGAATTTAATGCAAATAATGTTTCTGATTTAAGAAAAATTGATGCTTTAGATTTAGTTAAAACAAAAACAAATAATTCATCTATGACTTTAGATGGTTATGCATTAACTAAAATGCCATATGATATTTATTTAGCAAAAGAAAATAATGAAGAAGCATTGCTAAATGGTTTTAATGTTAAAGAAGCAGATCCTTTTGTAGTTCCAAATTATTTATTTTCTCCTGTTAATAATAAAAATATAGAAAAAAGACTTAGTGACTATTTTAATAATGATATAGCTAAAAAAATTATTAATTTATATAAAGATAAAATTAATGATAATGCATTTGAATTATTTAATGAGGTTATTTCTGTTTATTGGTTTATAAATCCTCACCATGATTGGAGTATTTTAGCATATAATAATGATGTTGATATTTATAAATATCAATTTACAAAAGAAAATGGATATTATGGTACATATCATAGTGGAGAAATTATATATGCTTATGGTAATATATATAGATCAAATAAGCAATTTGCATATGATGATTTAGATTATGAATTACAAAATAAAATGTCTTCATATTGGATTAATTATATAAAAACAGGAAATCCTAATGATTCTGATTTACCTTTATGGGAAAAATATGATCCAGCAAAAGAAAATATATTAGAATTAGGTTTAGATATTAAAATGTTTAAAGATAAATATTTAGATTTATATAATATTATTAATGAATATATGAATTATTAAATTATGTCATACTTGATATTTGAATTTATGAATTATATATTATATAATTTTAAATGCTTTGGAGGTGAAATTTATGAATAATAATTATATAAAAATAAAAACAGAATATATAGATGAAATATCATCTAATGTAACTATATATAAGCATATTAAATCAGGTGCTAGAATATGCACAATTGAAAATGATGATGATAATAAAGTATTTATGATATCATTTAGAACACCTGCTATAAATTCTACAGGTTTAACTCATATATTAGAGCATTCTGTATTATGTGGCTCTAGAAAATATCCTGTTAAAGATCCTTTTGTTGAATTATTAAAAAGCTCTTTAAATACATTTTTAAATGCTTTTACTTATCCTGATAAAACATGTTATCCTGTTGCGTCTTGCAATTTACAAGATTTTAAAAATCTAATGGATGTTTATATGGATGCAGTATTTTATCCAGAAATTTATCGCCATGAAGAAATTTTTATGCAAGAAGGATGGCATTATGAATTATTTAATGAAGAAGATCCAATTATTATAAATGGTGTTGTTTATAATGAAATGAAGGGGGCTTTTTCAAATCCTTCTGAGATTTTATCTAGATTAGTTTATAATTCATTATTTAAAGATACATCATATGGGTTTGAATCAGGCGGAGATCCTAAAAATATTCCTGACCTAGATTATAATGAATTTTTAGAATTTCATAAAAAATATTATTCTCCTTCTAATTCATATATTTATTTATATGGTAATTTAGATATGGATGAAAGATTAGATTATCTTGATAAAGAATATTTATCTAATTTTTCAATAATAAATTTTGATACATCCTTAAAAGAACAAATTAAATATGAAAATCCATTATATGTAAAAGAATTTTATACAATTCAAAAAGATGAAACGAAAGAAAATAAAGATTTTTTAACATATAATATTGCTTTAAATCCAAAAATGGATTTAAAGGATTTAGCTGGAATAAATATTTTAATTTCTGCTTTATTTTCAACACCTGGTGCACCTTTAAATGAATTAATAATTAATAAAGGCTTAGCTCAATCTGTTGAAGCAGCTTTTGATACTGAATTATATCAGCCTATTATTTCAATTAAATTAAGTAATTCAAGTCTAGAAAAAGAAGAAGAATTTATAAATTTAATAAATGATAAATTAAATGAATATGCAAATGGTGCATTAGATAAAAAAACTATTGAATCTATGTTAAATTATTCATTATTTAAAGCAAAAGAAAGACCATTTAGTGGAAGATTTCCTCAAGGATTAATAACTATATTAACTTCACTTTCAGGATGGCTTTATGATGATGATGCATCAACTGATTTACTTTATTCAATAAAATATTTTAATGAATTAAAAAATGATTTAAAAACTGATTATTTTGAAAATTTATTAAAAAAATATATTATTAATAATCCACATAAATCTTTTGTTAAATTAATAGCATCATATGAGGCAAATGAAGAAGATGCAAAAATTTTAGAAAATAAATTAAAATCTTATAAAGATTCATTATCTAAAGAAGAAATTAAAGATTTAATAAATAAAACTAATTCATTAAAAGAATATCAAAAACAAAAGGATAAAAAAGAAGATTTAGATAAATTACCTAAATTAAAAAAAGAAGATTTAACTATAGAGCCATTATGGGGAAATTTAGAAAGATTAGATTATGAATATCCTATATTATTTTCAAATTATAATATAAATGGAATTAATTATATTAATTATTATTTTGATATTTCTGGAATTTCAAATGAGCAAATTAAATATGCATCTTTATTTACAGATTTATTTGCACAATTACCAACTAATAAATTAACATATTTAGATATAACAAATTTCATAATGGAAAATGCTGGTCAATTAACAAGTGATATATATATTTATAAAGATGATTTAGGTGATGTTCATGAACAGCTTAGAATATCTTTTAGCGCTTTAAAAGAAAATGTTTCTAAAATTAATGATTTTATTTTAGAACTTTTAAATGAAACTAATTATTCTGATTCATCGCTATTATCTAGAATTTTAGAAATTAAAGTTAAATTAAATCAAAATTTATCTTATAATGCATCAAGAATTGCTGCAATAAGAGCACAATCTAATTATGATTTAGAATATTTAAAAACAGATTCTATAAGTGGTTTATCTTATATGGCCTTTATAAATAATTTATGTGATAATTTTGATAATTTAAAAGATGAAATTATTTATAATTTAAAGCAAATTATTAATAATTGTATTACAAGTGCAAATTTAACAATTGGCTTTACAGGAAAAGAAGATGAATTAAATTATTCAAAGGATAATATTTTTAATTTTGCATCTAAATTAAATGATTTATCATGCATTTTATATAATGAAGAAGAATTAAAAAATAAAAAAGAAGCCTTTAAAACAGCTTATAATGTAAATTATTGTGCAAAATCTGGAAGAATTGATATTAATTATAGTGGAGCTTTAGAGGTTTTATCTCAAATTGTTAATTATAATTATTTATGGCAACAAATAAGAGTTTTAGGTGGAGCTTATGGATGTTCTATGATTGTTAATAAAAATAATAATGTAACTTTAACATCTTATAGAGATCCTAATATAAAAAATACATTAGATGTTTTTGATAATTTATCTAATTATATTGATTCTTTGAATTTAACAGAAGAAGAAATTTTAGGATTTAAAATTTCTACATTATCTAAAATGAATTTAATTTTACATAAAAAAGATTTAGCAGCTATAATGCAAAGACGTTATTTTAGTAATACAACATATGAATATTTAAAAAATTTAGCAAAAGAAATTGTTGATACAACCTTATCTGATTTAAAAAAATATTCAAAAGTTATTGATAATGCATTTAAAGATGGTTCAGTTTGTGTTATAGGTGTTGATAATTTAATTGAAAAAGAAAAAGATTTATTTACAGATATAAAAAATTTAGGTGATAAATAATGACCAAAGATGAAAAAAAAGCACAAAAAAGATTAATTAAATTAGAAAAGAAAAATGAAAAATTAAATAAAAAAAATGAACAAGAAGAAGAAAAATTAAAAGAATATAATCTTGATGCTCCTATAAGATTAAAAAAAGAAAAAATTAAAAAAGAGCATCAAAAATTAAATGCTGCCCCAGAGCGTAGTTTATTAGAAGAAATTGGAAATTCTATAAGTCATGGTGTTGGTGCTATTTTAGCAATTATTGCATTAATTGTTATGATTTATTTTTTAGATCCATCAAAGGTATATAATTATAATTTAGCTTTATTTGCAACAATTTTATATACATTATGTATGTTTTTAACAATGTCAAATAGCTGCCTATATCATTCATGGAAAACAGGATCTACAATTAAAAGAATATGGAGAAGATTTGATTATTCAGCAATTTATTTATTGATTGCAGGAACCTTTGCCCCATTATTTTTAATATTTTTAATTCAATATAATGAAGTTTTATCAATAACATTATTTATTTTACAATGGGTATTTGTAATATTAGGTATTACAATGAATTCTATATTTGGACCAGGCAGAATAAAAATTTTAAATTATTTTTTATATTTTGCAATAGGCTGGTCTGGTATTATATTTATTCCATTTTTTATAAAATATAATATAGCATTATTATGGTATATTTTAATTGGTGGTATAACTTATACATTAGGTATGATTCCTTTTGCTTTTAAAAATTTTAAAGCAACACATTTTGTTTTTCATATAATAATAGTTATATCAGCTATAATTCAATGGAGTGGTATTTTTATTTGTTTATATTTATAATTTTTTAGATGGCTTAAGCCATCTATTTTTTTTCTTAAGTTGTATAAATACAAAATAAATGATAAAATAAAATGGATATTTTAATAAAAATAACCGTGAGGTATTGATATGATAATTACTAAAACCCCTTTTAGAATGTCTTTTTTTGGAGGCGGCACGGATATAGTTGATTTTTTTAATGAATATGGAGGATCAGTTATATCAACTACATTTGATAAATATTGCTATGTAACTGTTAGGCATTTGCCTCCTTTTTTTGATTACACAACAGAACTTGTTTATTCAAAAATAGAAAGATTAAATAGAATAGATGATATGATTCATCCTATGGTAAGAAATTCAATGAAATATTTAGATATGCATGAGTTAAGAATAAATTATGAATCTGATTTGCCAGCAAGATCAGGTTTAGGCACATCATCTTCTTTTTGTGTTGGTCTTTTAAATGCTTTTTATAATTTAAAAGGAAAAACTCCAGATAAGAAAAAACTTGCTGATGATGCTATTTATGTTGAAAGAATAATGTGTAATGAATCAGGTGGATGGCAAGATCAAATTGCTGCATCTTTTGGCGGATTTAATAGAATAGATTTTAGAGATAATAATTATATAGTTAAGCCAATAAATATATCTAATAAAAGAAAAGAAGAATTAAATAATAATTTGCTATTATTTTTTACAGGATTTACTAGATTTTCAAGTGATATTCAAGAAAATAATTTTACTCAAACTAAAGAAGAAAAATATACAATTTTAAAGCAAATGCTATCACTAGTTGATGAAGCACAAGTTATTTTAGAAGATGATAAAAAAAATTTAGATGATTTTGGAATATTATTAGATAAAACTTGGAAATTAAAAAGAAAAACAGGTAAAAAAGTATCAAATAATTCTATAGATGAATGTTATAATAAAGCAATTAAATCAGGTGCATTAGGTGGTAAACTTTTAGGCGCTGGAGCTGGTGGTTTTTTAGTTTTTTATGTAAAAAAAGAGAATCAACAAAATGTAAAAAATGCTTTATGTGATTTATTATATGTTCCTTTTAAATTTGAAAATGAAGGTACAACTGTAATATATCAAAATGATGAATTTTATAATTTAGATGAATGTAGGGAAGAATAATGAAAGTTGTAATTATGGCTGGTGGAAAAGGAACTAGAATTTCATCTATTGCTTCTGATATTCCAAAACCTATGATAAAAATTGATGAAAAACCAGTTTTAGAGCACGAAATTGAATGCTTAAGAAAGCAAGGGTTCACTGATATAATAATTACTGTTAGTCATTTAGGAAACATAATAATGGATTATTTTGGCGATGGAGAAAAATTTGGTGTTAAAATTAAATATTTTAACGAAGTTGAACCACTTGGTAATGCTGGCGCTTTATTTAAAATAAAAGATGATTTAAAAGATGATTTCTTACTTTTAAATGCTGATGCTATTTTTGATATTGATTTTAATAGATTTGTTAAATTTCATAAAGAAAAAGGTGGTTTGGTTACTTTATTTACTCATCCAAATTCCCATCCTTATGACAGTGGGCTTATTATAACTGATTCAAATGATGAAGTTATTAAATGGTTATCTAAAGAAGATGAAAGGCCAGAAAACTATAAAAATTTAGTTAATGCTGGCCTACATATTATTTCTCCTAAAATTTTGGAAAATAAAATAGATTCAGCTAAAATAGATTTAGATAGACAGCTTTTAAAACCTTTAGCTGGTAAAGGTAAAATGTATTCATATAAATCAAGTGAATATGTTAAAGATATGGGAACACCAGATAGATATAATGCAGTTTGCAAAGATTTTAAAGAAGGTAAAATTAAAGCTAGAAATTTAACACAAAAACAAAAAGCAATTTTTTTAGATAGAGATGGTACAATTAATATATTAAAAGGTTTTTTGACTAATATTGATGATTTTTGTTTAGAAAATAAAGTATCTGATGCTATTAAAAAAATTAATGATTCAGGATATTTGGCTATTGTTATTACTAATCAACCAGTAATTGCAAGAGGAGAATTAACAATAGAAGAACTTGATGAAATTCATAATAAAATGGAAAAACTTTTAGGTTTAGATGGCGCATATTTAGATGCAATATATTATTGTCCTCATCATCCTGATAAAGGCTTTATTGGTGAAAGAATAGAATATAAAATTATTTGTGATTGTAGAAAACCAAAACCGGGATTAATATTTAAAGCTGCAAAAGATTTTAATATTGATTTGGCTAATTCATGGATGGTTGGAGATTACAAAAATGATATTTTGTGTGGTAAAAATGCTGGTTGTAAAACTGCAAAAATTGATTTAGAATTAAAAAACGAATTTGATGCAGATATAGTTGGTAAAAATTTATTTGAATGTATAAATAAAATATTAGGAGCATAAAAATGAACGAGCACATTAAATTATTAATAAAAAGATATAAAGAATTAGAAATAATTCAAAATGATATTTTGAAAGCTTTTGATGTTTTAAAAGATGCATATTATAATGGTGCAAAATTATTAATATGTGGAAATGGTGGTTCTGCGAGTGATTCAGAACATATTGTTGGAGAATTAATGAAAGGATTTAAAAATCCTAGAATCATATCTAATGATTTAAAAGAAAAACTAAAAAATGTTGATAAAAATGTTGGCGAAGAATTAACTTCAAAATTGCAAATGCCTTTAGAAGCAATTGCTTTAACTGGTGGTATTGCATTAAATACTGCATTAAGCAATGATGTAAAAAATGGAGGAGAATACACATTTGCAAATCAAGTTTTAGGATATGGAAAAAAAGGTGATGTCCTTCTTGCTATATCAACTTCAGGAAATTCTAAGAATGTTTATAATGCTTGCGTTGTTGCTAAAGCATTAGATTTAAAAATTATTGCATTAACTGGTAAAACTGGTGGAATTTTAAAAGATATTGCTGATGTTAGCATAATTGCACCTGCATCTGAAACTTATATGATTCAAGAACTACATTTGCCAATTTATCATACATTATGCTTAATGTTAGAGGATGAATTTTTTAAATAGGAGATAAAAAATGATACTTTTCTTAGCACCTTATTTTGAGGTAAAGCCCTGGGCAGGAGATGAACTTAATAAATTATATGATTGTCCAGCTTTAACAGGTGAGGCTTGGATTGTATCTGGTTATGAAAAAAAATCTTCTATTATTTTAAATGGAGAATATAAAGGAAAAACATTAAGATGGCTTTGGACTAACCATCCTGAGATTTTTGGTGATTATGAAGAAAGAGAATTTCCTTTGCTTTTAAAACTAATTTCTTCTAAAGAAGATTTATCAGTACAAGTTCATCCTAATGATGATTATGCTTTAAAAACACAAAATTCATTAGGAAAATTTGAGTGTTGGTATATCCTACCTGAAACAAAAGCTAAAGCTGCAACAATTGGTATAAATGCTTCAAATGCTATAGAATTAAAAAATATTATAAATAATAATGCTTTAGAAAATTTTTTGATAAAAAGAAACATTAATCCAGGAAATTTAGTTGTTATTGAACCTGGAACTGTTCATGCTATTCATGGAGAAACATTTATTTTAGAGGCTCAGGAATCATCTGATATTACATATCGATTATATGATTATAATCGTGAGCCAAAAAGAAAATTAAATATAGAAGATTCACTTAATGTAATAAAATATGATAATGATAAGAATTGCATATATGATTTTAATGGTAATGATCGCTATAAAAATGAACATTTTAATTTTGAGCATGCAAAGCTTTCAAAAACTAAAAAATTTCATAAACAAGGCTTTAAAATTATTTATGTAATTGATGGGCTTGCTAAAATTAACGGCATTAAAATTAAAAAAGGTGATACTTTTATAGTTACTATAGATGAGGATGAATTATATTTTGATGGAAATGTAGAAATTGCCATTATAACTCCTAAAAAGAAGGGAATTGAACGAAAAATGAGAAAAAGAGCTTTAATAACTGGTCTTATTGGACAAGATGGTTATTATTTAACAAAACTTTTATTGGAAAAAGGATATGAAGTTCATGGAATTATTCAAAATCAAGCTTCATTAAATTTATCCGCTTTAAAAGAATTTGAAAATAATGATAATTTCTTTACTCATATTGGTGATATGACTGACACATCAAATATTAATAAGATTATTTTAAGTGTAAAGCCTGATGAGGTATATCATTTAGCAAGCCAATCTCATGTTAATTATTCATTTGATTTACCTGAATATACAGCACAGGTAAATGCTTTAGGAACTTTAAGAATAGTTGATGCTATAAAAAATTCTGAATTAAGAACAAAATTATTTAATTTATCTACTCAATATTTATTTTCAGGTGATATTTCACCTCAAAATGAAGAAACTCCTTTTGAACCTAAAAATCCTTATTCAATTAGTAAAGAATATGGTCATAATATAGTAAAATCTTATAGAGAAAATTATAATATTTATGCTGTAAACGGTATAGCTTATAATCATGAATCTATATTAAGAGATGATTCTTTTGTTTCTAAAAAAATAATTCAAGCAGCAAAAAATATAAAAAATAATAAACAAGAAGTTTTAGAATTAGGAAATTTAAATGCAAAAAGAGAATGGGGCTTTGCAGAAGATTATGCTTATGCTATGTGGCTTAGTCTTCAACAGCCTAAGGCAACTGATTATATTTTTTCAACAGGTATATCTTATACAGTAAGAGAATTTGCAACTAAAGCATTTAATTATTTAGGAATTGACTTAACCTGGGAAGGTGAAGGGTTAAATGAAGTTGCTAAAGATAAAAATGGAATTATAAGAATTAAAGTAAATTCAAAATTATTTAGACCTAATGATGCTAAAGCATTAGTTGGTTCTCCTAAAAAATTTGAAGAATTAACTGGTTTTAAATTTAATTCATCAATCGATGAATTAATAAAAGTAATGATGGAGGATTAATATGCTTACATTTTTAATTATGGCTGGTGGATCTGGTGAAAGATTTTGGCCATTATCAACTAAAAAAAAGCCTAAACAATATTTAAAAATTTTTAATGATAAATCATTGATTAGATTAACATATGAAAGAATATTACCTTTAACATCTAATGATAAGATATTTATCGCAACAAATGAAATTCAAATTGATGCATTAAAAGAAGAAATTAAAGAATTAGATGATTCAAGAATTATAATTGAACCAGCATTTAAAGATACTGCATCAGCCATTGCTTATGGATCTTTAATTATTAATAAATATTATGAAAATCCTACAATAGTTGTTTTAGCATCTGATCATTTAATTGCAAATGAAGAAGAATTTCAAAAAGTTATTAAAATAGCTGAAAAAGAAGCTTTAAAAAATAATATTGTAACACTTGGGATAACACCAACTAGACCTGAAACTGGATATGGTTATATAGAAGTTGAAAATTCAATTTTAAATAAACCAACCAAATCTTTAGGATTTAAAGAAAAACCAAAATATGAAATTGCTTTAGAATATTTTAATTCTAAAAAATATTTATGGAATAGCGGAATGTTCATTTTTAAATATGAAGTAATTATGGAAGCTTTAAAAGAATATAGCTTTAATCATTATGAAAATTCTTTAAAAATTAATGCATTATTTAAAAAAAATGAAGGAATAAAAACTTCTTTAATTGTTAAAAATGATTTTTTAAATTATGAAAAAAAATCAATTGATTTTGCGGTTATGGAACATGCTAAAAATATAGTAGTTATTCCATCTTCTTTTGGTTGGAATGATGTTGGGAATTATATTGCTTTTGAAGAATTATTTGAAAAAGATGAAAATAATAATATAATAAGAAATGTAAATTGTATATCAGTTGATTCAAATAACAATATAATTGTATCAAATGGCAATTTTCAAAATGTTTCACTTTTAGGTATATCAAATATGATTGTTGCTATAACTAAGGATGATATTTTAATTTGTGAAAAAGATAAAAATCAAGATATAAAAAAAATAATAAAATTATTA
>CAJOQR010000131.1 GCA_905236965.1 uncultured Acholeplasmatales bacterium
CCATGAATCCATACATTTTCAGTTGGCTTTTTTATTTGTCTTGCTATTGCATTTTTACCAGATTTTAAGCATATACCATCATCACCTACAGAAAATTCTGTATCAACAATTTCACAATTTTTGCATGATTCTAAATCTATACCATCACCATTTTGAGCATATGAAGGATTTTTAATTTTAGCATCTTTTAATGTAAAATTAGTACAATATAAAGGATGAATATTCCAAGCAGGAGAATTCATAATTGTTACTCCTTCAATTAAAATTTTATCACAATTTATTAAAGATACTAAAACAGGTCTATAAATATCCCAATTTTCACTTGCTATTTCTAAAGCATTAGCTAAATTATAATCTGGTTCTTTTTTAAATAATCCTTCATAATAAGTTTTTGTTGGACACCATATTTCTGTTTCTTTTGTTTTAAAAACATATTCACTTTCTTTTAATAAGCGGTCCCACATTTTTTCTGTAACTTTAAATTTTTTTATTCCTCTCCACAAATGGCCACTACCATCAATAACACCACTACCTGTAATGGCAATATTTTCAGCATCTTTTGCATTAATAGGAGATATAGCTCTTATTTTTTTTATTCCTTCATATTCTGTAAATATCAATGGATATTCTTCTTTTGATTTTAAAAAAGATAAATATGCGCTTGATTCTAAATATAAATTAACATTACTTTTTAAGCTTATTGGTCCTGTTTTAAAATAACCATTAGGAATTATTACTCTTCCTCCACCATTTTTAAATGCTTCATCTATTGCATTTTGAATCGCTATTCTATTATTAAATTCAAAATCTGATTTTGCACCAAAATCTAAAATATTATAATCTTTATTCTTAAACGTTGGTCTTATTATTTTAAAATTCAATTTGATCAACTCCTTTTATTAATAATATAACATATTTAAAAAATTTGAAAAAGGAAAAATAATGCCAAATTTAAAATTAAGATTAATAATTATTTTTTAAAAAAGAGAAAAAGGTAAGATTATTATCCTACCTTTTTCCCTTTTATTTTATCAAACATTTTAAGTAATTTTATTTTTTAGTTGTAGAACCAAATCCACCATTTCTTATGCTTGTTGAATCATCATCAAATGTAATTCCATATTCAACAAAAATACCTTGCATAAATCCAGTTCCTGATTCTAAATTTAATATTTTATCTTCATTAGAATCATTAGTTATTTTAGCGAAAATATGTCCTTCATTATCAGAATAATAATAATCTGAATCTATAATACCAACTGTATTATTTAATTGAAGTCTATATTTAAATCCTAAACCTGATCTAGGATATAATTTTAAAACATAATTTTCTTCCATATAACATCTTATACCTGTTGGAACCTTACATGTTTGTCCTGGTTTTAATGTAATATCAAATGGAATAAAAAAATCATATCCTGCAGAGCCTTTAGTGGCTCTTTTTGGTAATTTTAAATCATTATATATTTTTTTAATTTCTTCTTCACTTAAATTATCAAATGAATTTTTAAATTGTTCAAATGATACTTTTTCAAATTTAGCAACTCTTTTAGCATCGCTCATTTAACTGAACCATCCTCATATAAAACTATTCTTCCTTCACGTTTAGTAGCTTTTATATCAATTACTCTTTGATTAGAGCTTCCAACCCAATGAAGTTTAGGATCATATTTATCAATTTCAAATCTTCCATCACAAATTACATCTAACATAGATATAAATGGTAATGAAGAAATTTGTTCATATGTATATCCTGTATAAAGCCATTTTGATTTATTAGGAAATTTTGCGTTTATTTCCGCAATTAATTCACCAATAGCATTAACATTAACAGGATGAAGTGGATCTCCTCCTGAGAATGTTATTCCTGAAACATAACCTTTTCTTAATTCAGCAAATATTTCTTCTTTTGCTGCATCATCAAATTCAATACCACCCATGACATCATGTGTTACAGGATTTTGACAAAAAGGACAATGATGCCCACAGCCTGCAACCCATAAAACAACACGAAGCCCTGAACCATTTAGCATATCATCTTTCGTTATATTATGATAACGCATTTATTACATACTCTTCCTTTCTGCAATTTCAGCCATTTTTGCAGCATTTAAACGAGTATCACCATTTACTCTTGAATATGATAAATATCCATTCATTCTATCTATTTTTGTAAGATTCTTACTTCCGCATTTAGGACAAATATCCATTGATAATTCTTGATGTCCACAATCTTCACAATATGCTAAGCTTAAATTAACACCTTCATAAAATCCTAAATCCATTGCTCTTCTAATTAATGATCTTATAGCATCAATATTATAATCGATAGGGTATTTAACATATTGAATTTTTCCACCATTTGCTAAATTCCAAAATCTAGCTTCTTTATCTTGCTTTTCAATTGGAGAAATATCTTCTGTTACATGGCAATGGAATGAATTAGAAACATAAGGTCTATCAGATACATTTTCAACAATTCCATATTTTTTTCTAAATTGTGTAATTTGAGTACCACATAAGCTTTCAGCAGGTGTACCATATATTGCATATAAATGATTATCTTCATGCTTAAATTCAATTATTTTTTTATTTATATATTCCATTACCTCTAAAGCAAATTGGCCATCCTCAGCAATTGATTTTCCATTATATAATTCTTGTAATTCATTTAAAGCTGTAAAGCCAAAAGATGCAGTTGCTGATTTTAATAAAGGTTTAATTTTATCAGATGGAGCTAAATTTCCGCCATAAAAACCACCTTGACAATATGCAAGTGGGTTTGTTGATGCACGCATTTCACCTAAATAATCATAAGTTCTACAATGAATTTGTCTAATCATTTCTAAATAATAATCTAAAACTTCATAAAAATCCTTTGATTCTTTTCTTGATTTAGCTAATATCATAGGTAAATGTAAAGAAATAGCACCAATATTAAATCTTCCAACAAATACTGGCTTATCATCTTCATCTGCAGGTTCAAAGCCGCCTCTTTCATAATAAGGAGATAAAAATGCTCTACATCCCATAGGAGAAATTATTGTACCATATTTTTTATACATTGAAGGAACATATCCTTCTCCTGTTAAGCTTAACCAATCAGGATACATTGTTTTAGATGAGCATAATAATCCTTCTTCAAATAAATCTTCATTGATACATCCAGGACCATGTAAATCCTTATCATATAAGAAAACAATTTTAGGGAATAAAACAGGACGTTTTCTTCCAGGCTTTCCTTGTCCTCCACGTCTAACCTTTAAACATTCTATTGTACACATTTTTTCAAATCTTGTAGTTCCTGTTCCTAAAGTAACAGTAATAAAAGGATAATCTCCACGTGAAGATCCTACAGTATTAAATTTATATTCTAAGCCTTGCCAGCCTTGTTTAAATTCTGTTCTAACATCTTCTAATGCTTGTTCATTTGCTTTAGCTCTATCAAGCCCTAAGCCAACATATTTATGATATTGCCTTTGAAATGATTTTTCAGCATATTCATCTAAAATTAAATCAATTTGAGGAACTGTAAATCCACCATATTGTTGAGCTGCAGTTGATAATACAATATCTCCTATAACATCGAAAGCAACATCAAGTGACTTTGGCTCATTATACCAAATATTTCCCATTTCAAAGCCACCCTTTAAAACCTTGCCAACATCAAATAAACAACAATTCATTGTATCTCTTCTTGCAGAAGTATCATGAACATAAATATATCCATCATTTATAGCTTGAATTTCTTCAACATTTAAGAAAAACTTTTTATAAAGCTCTTTATTAAGCTGATTATAGATTAAACTTCTTTTTGTTGAAACTAAAGCACTATCGGTATTTGAATTTTCTTTATCACCGATATACATAATTGATTGGCTTTTCATATAAACCTCATCAAGCATGTGAACAAAATCTTGTTTATAATTTCTATAATCTCTATAGCTTTTTGCTACTGCTGGAAAATGTAGCTCAAGAGAACCTTCTACTAAATTATGCATTTCAGGAATTTTAATTTCTTTTAAATTTCTTGATTCAATTCCTTCCATTACAGTATTAACAATTTGATTTAAATCTTCTTCTGTAAATTTTACCATAACTCTTGCAGCAGACTTAGAAACAGCCTTTTTAATTTTTTCAGGCTTGAATGATTCTAAAGTGCCGTCTTTTTTTATGATAACAATGTTATCAAAATTTCCCATTAACATTCACACCCTTTTTTATGTTTTGTTATAATTAAAGACATTTTAACATTAAACAAATGTCTCTTCAATTAAACGCAATCACTTTTATTCTTTTTAATATTTTCAAACATTTCCATAATTTTTTTTTATTGAATTGTAAGCATTTTTCATATTGATTTTATTATTGTTTTTGCTTGTTAAACAAAAATGTTTTTTTGTCTTACATTTTTAATGATTCTTATTTTGACTATAAATTTTATTTATTAAGCATTAAAAAAATGGCTTAAAAAGCCATTTAATTAATTAAATTATAAATAATATTTTATTTATTCAATTTTGCCATTATTTCATCACGCATTGCTTCATAGCCTGGTTTTCCAAGTAATGCAAACATATTCTTTTTATAACTTTCTACACCAGGTTGATTAAATGGATTAACACCTAAAGTATATGCTGATACGCCACATGCAAATTCAAAGAAATAAACTAAATAACCATATGTATAAGCAGAAATATTAGGTATAGTTATTCTAATATTTGGAACTCCACCATCTACATGTGCAATTAAAGTTCCTTCCATTGCCATTTTATTAACATAATCCATTGATTTACCGCTTAAGAAATTTAGGCCATCTAAATTAGTTTTATCTTCTTTTATAATTAAATCTTCTTCTGGTACTTCAACATTTAATACTGTTTCAAAAATTGTTCTTTCGCCTTGTTGTATCATTTGGCCTAATGAATGTAAGTCAGTTGAAAATGAAGCAGATGTAATCCAAATACCCTTACCATCTTTTCCTTCTGATTCACCATATAATTGCTTCCACCATTCAGCAAAATAATTTAGCTTTGGCTCATAATTAACAAGCATTTCTATTTTTTTACCGCTTCTATA
This sequence comes from uncultured Acholeplasmatales bacterium, assembly GCA_905236965.1. Lineage (GTDB taxonomy): Bacteria > Bacillota_I > Bacilli_A > Acholeplasmatales > Anaeroplasmataceae > Anaeroplasma. The sequence goes on from CAJOQR010000131.1 coordinate 5,080, forward strand.
TAAAGCATTTCTAGTTAAAGCATATTTTATTGCTTCATTTTTTTCTATATCCTCTTCCATATAATCTAGATATGCTTTTTTTGCACCACTCATCATTTCTTCAATATCAACACCTGATGCAGCTATAGGTAAAAGTCCAACAGCTGTTAAAACAGAAAATCTTCCGCCAACATCATCAGGAACAACAAATGTTTCATATCCTTCAGCTGTTGCTAAAGTTTTTAAAGCACCCTTTGATTTATCTGTTGTAGCATATATTCTTGTTTTTGCTTCTGCTTTTCCATATCTTTGCTCTAAATATTCTTTAAAAATTCTAAAAGCTATTGCTGGTTCTGTAGTAGTACCTGATTTAGAAATAACATTAATTGAAAAATCTTTATCTTTTAAATAATCTAATAATTGATTTGCATAAGTAGATGAAATTTGATTTCCAACAAATATTACCTCTACACCTTCTTGATTAAAATATCTTTTTAACATTTCAATTGCTGATTTAGCGCCTAAATAAGAACCACCAATACCAATAGCAATTAAAACCTGTGATTGCTTTTTAATTCTATCTGCTGCTTGTTCTATTCTAGCAAATTCCCTTGTATCATAAGAAATTGGTAAATCTAACCATCCTAAAAAATCATTACCAGCTCCTTTTTTACTACGCAATAATTTTGTTGCATCAAAAACTTCTTTTAATAAATTATCATAAATTTTAGAATCAATAAATTGATTTGTGTTAGAAACATCAAGCTTAATATAATTCCCCATATAAAATTCCTCCTAGTGTTTATGTTATTTTGATTATATCATTTTTATATAAAAAAATCTATTATTAGATTAATTCATATAAAAAAAGGAGATTTTTAAAAATCTCCTCATAACTTATATTAAAATTTAAAATGCATTTTCTTCTGTTATGTTTTTTACTTCTAAAACCTCAGG
>CAJOQR010000132.1 GCA_905236965.1 uncultured Acholeplasmatales bacterium
CAAAAATAAAATGGAGGAAAATTAAAAATGTCTGAATCAGTAGTTTCAATGAAACAATTATTAGAGTCAGGTGTTCATTTTGGACATACTACTCGCAGATGGAATCCTAAAATGGCAAAATATATTTTTACTGCTAGAAATGGAATCTATATTATTGATTTACAAAAGACTGCAAATCAAATTGAAAAAGCATATGTTGCTTTATTAAACATCGTTAAAGATGGTGGAAAGGTATTATTTGTTGGTACAAAAAAGCAAGCTCAAGAAGCTGTTAAAGAAGAAGCTTTAAGAACAGATCAATACTATGTTAACCAAAGATGGTTAGGTGGTACTTTAACTAATTTTAAAACAATTAGAAAAAGAATCAAAAAATTACAAGATTTATACAAAATGGAAGAAAATGGCGATTTTGAAAAATTAACTAAAAAAGAAGTTGCCGCTTTAATCGCTGAAAGAGAAAAATTAGAAAAGTTCTTAGGTGGTATTAAAGAAATGAAGCAATTACCAGATGCTTTATTTATTGTTGATCCACGTAAAGAGCATAATGCTATATTAGAAGCAAGAAAATTAAACATTCCAGTATTTGGTATTGTTGATACAAATTGCGATCCTGATGATGTTGATTATGTAATTCCAGCAAACGATGATGCTATCCGTGCTGTTAAATTAGTTACTTATGTTATGGGTAATGCTATTATTGAAGCAAATGGTGGTGTTGTTGAAAAGTTCGAAGAACCTGAAAATGTTGATATAAATGAAGAAGCTGAAAAAGCTGATGCTTCTGCTAAGAAAGAAGAAAAGCCAGTCCAAAAGAAACCAGCTCAAAAGAAGCCAGCTAGCAAAAAGTCAGCATCAAAGAAAGAAGAAAAGCCAGCAGAAGAAGCAAAGGCTGAATAATTTAGGAGGATTATAAACATGGCAAATGTTACTGCACAAATGGTAAAAGAATTACGTGAAAAAACATCTGCAGGTATGTTAGATTGTAAAAAAGCATTAGTAGCTACAGATGGAGATATGGAAGCTGCTGTTACTTGGTTACGTGAAAAAGGTATTGCAAAAGCTGAAAAGAAAGCATCAATTGTTGCTGCTGAAGGCTTATGTTCATATGTTATTTCAGGTAATAAAGCTGTTTTATTTGAATTAAATTCACAAACAGATTTCGTTGCTCAAAATGCTAAATTTATTTCTTTAGTTGAAGAAGTAGGTTCAATTATTATTAATTCAAATGCAACTGATACAGATTCTGCTTTAGCAATTGAAAAAGATGGTAAAACTTTGTCTACAATTATTTTAGAATCATCTGGTGTAATTGGAGAAAAGATTTCTTTAAGAAGAGTTCAAGTATTAGAAAAGAAAGATTCTCAAGTATTTGGTGCTTATAAGCATATGGGCGGAAGAATTGTTACAGTTACAGTTTTAGAAGGAAATGATGAAGTTGTTGCTAAAGATATCGCAATGCATGTTGCAGCTTTAGCTCCTAAATATGTTTCTCGTAATGATATTCCAGCTGATGTAATAGAAAAAGAAAGAGAAATTATTTTAGCAACAGCATTAAATGAAAATGCTAATGCACCTAAACCAAAACCTGAAAATATTATAGCTGAAAAAATTGTTCCAGGTAGATTAGAAAAGAGCTTAAAAGAAACTTGTTTATTATCACAAGCTTTTGTTAAGAATCCTGATCAAACAGTTGAAGCTTATGTTAATAGTCAAAAATCAGAAGTTGTTACATTCTTACGTTTAGAAGTAGGCGAAGGAATTGAAAAAGTTGTTTCTGATTTTGCAGCTGAAGTAGCAGCTCAATCTGCCGCTTTCAATAAATAAAATTAAAAAGAGGCAAAAAGCCTCTTTTTTTTAAAAAAATTGTAGTATAATTAGCATAAGGAGGAGTTTTATGTACAAACGAATTTTGTTAAAACTTAGTGGGGAAGCGTTAAAAGGTGACACTGAATTTGGAATAGATCCACAAACAGTTAATAAGATTGCAAAGCAAATTAAGGATGTTCACAATTTAGGTGTTGAAATTGGTATTGTTGTCGGAGGCGGAAATATCTGGCGTGGTGCAACAGCTGCACAGTTAGGTATGGATAGAGCACAAGCAGATTATATGGGTATGTTAGCAACTGTAATGAATGGTCTTGCCATTCAAGATGCTTTAGAGCATATAGGTGTTCCAACACGTGCTATGACTGCTTTATCAATTAATGAGGTTGCTGAAGGATATATTAGAAGAAGAGCAATAAGACATTTAGAAAAAGGTAGGGTATGCATTTTTGTTGGAGGAATAGGATCACCTTATTTTTCAACAGATACAGCTTGTGTTTTAAGAGCAACTGAAATTGGTGCTGAAATAATTATGATGGCAAAAAATGGAACTGATGGTGTTTATGATTCTGATCCAAGGCTAAATCCTAATGCTAAATTATATGAACAAATACCATTTTCAGAGATTTTAAATAAAAATTTAAAAGTAATGGATTTAACTGCTGCTTCTTTATGTAAAGAAAATAAACTTGAAATTATTGTTTTCAATATGAATAAAGAAGGAAATATTGTTAAAGCCGTTAACGGTGAAAAAATAGGCACACATGTTACAGTCGATTAGGAGGATATAATGGAAGATTTAGAAATGACTTTATTAGAAGCAGAAGAAAAAATGGATAAAACAATCCAAAATTACCAAAATGAATTAAATACAGTAAGAACAGGTAGAGCGAATGCTTCTTTATTAGATAGTATTAATATTGATTATTATGGTGTTCCAACACCAATTAAACAAATATCTTCAATATCTGTTCCTGAAGCATCACAACTTTATATTAAGCCTTATGATAAATCATCAATTAAACCAATTGAAAAAGCTATTTTATCATCTCCTTTAGGATTAACTCCTCAATGTGATTCAACAGGTATTAGATTAATATTACCTAAAATGACAGAAGACAGAAGAAAAGAATTAGTTAAAATTGTTGCTAAAATGGAAGAACAAGCAAAAGTTGCTATAAGAAATATTAGACGTGATTTAAACGAAGATATTAAAAAATTATCACTTCCTGAAGATCAAGAAAAAGAATCTTTAGAAGATGCACAAAAATTAACTGATAAAAAGATTGTAGAATTACAAAAATTAACAGAAATAAAAAATAAAGATTTAATGTCAATATAAATAACTTTGCTCTTAAAATTATTTTGAGTGGAGTAGCAAGTATAGGTGATGGTGCATTTTATAATTGTAGCTCATTAAAAAATGTATATTATTATGGTATTTCACCATATATTGATGAAATTATATTGAATCCATTAACTACTGCTACATGTTATTATGATACTGATGATAAAAATATTTTTGAATTAAAAATTTAATAAATAAAGATGTATTAATTTGAATTATAAATTAGTACATCTTTTTTTTATTTTATTTTATAAAATTTGTTAAATTTATTTGACAATTAAATCTATTTTAAATAAAATTTAAAATAAAGAGTATTTTAAAGGATATATTATGAAAAAAACTATAAGTATTTTTTTAAAAGGAATAATAATAGGATTTATTAGTGTTGCAATACCAGGACTTTCTGCATCTACAATTGCGATTGTTTTTGGTATTTATTATTTATTAATTGATTCTATTAGTTCTATTTTTTCTAATTTTAAAAAAAGTATTACATTTTTAATAACTATTTTATTAGGATATGGTGTAGGAGCTATTGTTGGTGCTACATTAGTTAGTAATTTATATAGATTATATCCTTTAACATTAATTTTATTAATTTTAGGCTTTGTTATTGGATCTATTCCAGAAATGCTTAATGATATAAGGCATACTAAAGCATCTAAATTAAATTATTTAATAACTATTATTATTGTTGCTTTAGTTGTTTTATTTTCTATTTTTGCATTTGAAGGAAAACCTGTCGATTTTGTTGACATGGAATTATATGAATATTTCATTTTAGCAATAGTAGGATTAGTAACATCAACTACTTTGGTTATTCCTGGTGTAGATTTTGCTATGATATTATTGTCATTTGGGTATTATTATGCAATATTAGGTGCTATTACAGATATTGTATCTTTAACAAATGTTATTCATAATATAACTGTTTTAGGAATTTATTTAATTTGTTATGGAATTGGTGCTTTTTTTGTTTCTAAATTTATAAAAAAAGTAATTGGAAAATATGAAAAGCAATTTAAATTTGCAAATCTAGGATTTATAATTGCAGCACCAATTGTTGTAATTTTAAAATCTATTGTTTCAAATGATGAATTTTATTATTCATCTAATCAATTGATTGTTGGAATGTCTTTATTTATTGTTGCCTTTATTTTAATGCTTTTATTTAATCATTTTAATAATGAATATGATATAAGAGCTAATTCTAAAAAGAAAAGGAATCATTTTAGATTTTATTTTACAATAGCTAGAAGACCTATTAAAGCAATTCAAATAATGAAAAAATTAAAATATTATAGAATTAATAAAGATAAATTTACATTTGAAGAAAGATTTGAAGTTTTCTCATCGAGTGTTATTACAATTAATCGTTCAGGAAGAATATATCCTAAAATATATGGTAAAGAAAATTTAATATCTGATACGACTTTGTTTTTGTCAAATCATCAAGGAAAATTTGATGGATTAGGAATAACTGAAGCATTATATGATCGTCCATTTAGCTTTTTAGCAGATGATTCTATGATAAATTATCCTTTTTATAAAGAAACTCCTGGCTTAATAGAAGTAAAATTAATAGATAGATCTAATTATAAGAGTCAATATAATTCGATTTTAAAAATGGCAGAAGATTTATCAAATGGAATGAACCATTTGGCTTTTCCAGAAGGTGATTATGCAGATAATCATAATGATTTACAAGAATTTCATACAGGATGCTTAAAATCTGCATATATTGCTAAATGTGCTATTATTCCTATTTGCTTATATGATTCATGGAAAGTATTTGGTAAATCATCTATTAAAAAGATTTATCCTGAGATACATTTTTTAAAGCCTATTTATTATGAGGAATATAAAGATTTATCAAGAAAAGATTTAGCCTTGTTAGTAAAATATAGAATAAATGAAAAATTAATAGAAATTACAAAAGAAAAAGGAGAAATAAAAAAATGAAATATTTATTAATTAACAAAAAGACTAATAATGAAAATTATGAGGCAAAATTAAATGAATTGAAAGAAAATTTAGGAAATGATTTTAAAGAACAATTTGTAAATGAAGAAAATTTTATTCATCAGGATTTTGTAAATGGTTTAAAAGAAGATGATGAAATTATTATATGTGGTGGAGATGGAACATTAAATTATTTTATTAATCATGTTGATTGTGAAAAATTAGTTAATAATGTTTATATTTATCCAACAGGAACTGGTAATGATTTTTTAGCTGATTTAGGAAAAAAAGATACAAAAGAACCAGTTTTAATAAATCAATATTTAAAGAATTTACCAACTGTTACAATAAATGATA
>CAJOQR010000133.1 GCA_905236965.1 uncultured Acholeplasmatales bacterium
CTCATAGCACGAGTTACATCTCCACCAAAATCAACGTGCCCAGGAGTATCGATTAAGTTAATTAAGTACTCTGAATCATTATATTCGTGAACCATAGATACGTTAGCTGCATCAATTGTAATACCTCTTGCTTGCTCTTGTTCATCGAAATCTAAAAATCTTTGATCACCTGCAAGGTCTTCAGAAATCATTCCTGCACCTGCAAGTAGATTGTCAGATAATGTTGTTTTACCGTGGTCAATATGTGCCACAATACCGATATTTCTAATGGAATCAGGTTTATACATTAAATCTTTGATTTTTTCAATCATTTTGTCTCGTCTACTCAAAATTATCACCTTACCTCATGATTTTAATTAAATTAATTAGTGTGCTGCTTTTGCAACTCTTTCTTTTTCTTCTTTTTTCTGTATAGCAAAACTTCTTGAATCTTCATTTGATGCAAGTAATAATTCATCTGCTAAACATTGTGCTACAGATTTTTTATTTTTAAATGAAGATTGCATAGTTCCTCTTGTTATGAATCCTAAAGCTAAATCAACTCTTCTTTGAGGAGCAATATCTACTGCTACTTGATATCCTATTCCACCATATTTAATACGTGTTGTTTCTTCACGTGGTGCTGCATTTTCAACAGCTTGGACTAAAATTTGAACAGGATTTTGTTTTGTTTTTGATTGAATAATGTCTAATGCTTCTCTTACAGACACATAAGCTTTATTCTTTTTACCTGAGTTTCTTTCAGTTCTCATTAATTTATTCATTAATCTTTCGACTATAGATATTTTAGATTTAGCAAATTGTCTTTTAACATGTCTTCCAGAAGTATGAGGTACAATAGTATCATCTAAACATATGTATCCATTTAAACCTAAATCTGAAATTTTTACTTCATCTAAATCATATTTGTTGAAAATTTGACTCATTGAAATTACTCCTAACAAATTATCTTACTGGTTTTTCTATTTTTCCAGAAACCATTTGTTCTAATGCAACATTATTAACTTTACTTACTTTCCAACGAACTCCTGGAATATCTCCCATAGATCTTCCAGATGGTCCACCAATTCCTTCAATCATAACTTCGTCGTGTTCATCAATAAATCCTATAGCATTGTCACCTGGTGCGAATGCTGTTAATTGTTTACCATTTTTAATTAATTGAACACGAACACATTTACGAATTGCAGAGTTAGGTTGTTTTGCTTCTATACCTACTTTCTCAATAACAATTCCTCTTGCTTGTGGAGCTCCTTCTAAAGGATCAGCTTTAACATCTAATGATAATGCTTTTCTTTTATAATCCACATCTTTCCATTTGAAATGTTGTCTTTTGTTTTTTAATTTTTTTGCAGCAAAAAGTCCTGGCATATTATTATCCTCAAAACTTTAATTTTTAATTGTAAAAATATAATCTTAATAAAAATTTTTTATTTAAAAGAAATCCACCGCTGTGATTTACTATATATCCAATATAGTAATCTAAATTTCTAATATTAATAACTAAATTTTTATTTTATGAAATATAATTAGCTAATTATATATTAACTTCAAATATTTAGTGTATTCATCACTATAGGGTTTTTTCAATTATTTCATGCTGTTATTAATCTTATAAAGGAATAAATTATTTTATAGCAATAAATAAGTGCACACAACACTATAAAATATTTTAGAATATTTATACACCAAATATGAAATAACAGCTTCTTATTTAGATTTATGAAAAAACATGGTTTTTGAAAAAAATTATGTAACCATAAAACCTATAATATATTAATTTATATATTAATATACTTATAAATATTACGATTTACTTTTATAATAAAAAATAGTATAAAATAATTAGTATACTGGATACTAATTATAAATAAATTAAATTATTTTAAAATAATATTATTCAAATTATGTTGTCTTTTAGCTAAAAATTTAGCACGTTCAATGTTAATCCCGCCTTTACCAATAGCTATGCGTTTATTAACAGAATCAGTACTGACAATTACTAGTTTACCACCATTTTTAGGTACAATCTTAATGGATTTTAGTTCTGCAGGTGCCAAAATATTTTTAATAAATGTTATTGGATCATCAGAATGTTCTATAATCTCAACACCTTTATCAATAGCATTTTGAACCTTTGTAACTGTACTCCCACCTTTACCAATGGCGAGACCCATATCCCCATTTTTAACAACAAAAGTTATTTTTGCATTATCTTCATCAATAATACAATCCTTAACCATTGCTCCAGTCATACTTTCAAATAGGGCTATGTATCTTATTTCATTTGCATTGAATTTAATAGACAAAACTACCTACCCCAAAATTTCTAATATAGTAGAATCTCCTGGATCGTTAATAACTAAAGTAGCTACTGTGAAAGGTTTACCACAAACAGAACCTAAATCTACACTAGTTCCTTCGTATACGATATGAGGTATCTCAGAAAGTTTTGAATAATATTTTACATC
>CAJOQR010000134.1 GCA_905236965.1 uncultured Acholeplasmatales bacterium
CGTGGTACTTTTATTGATATGCAATATTTAGAAGAAACTAGAGCTTTAATTCATTATTCAATTCCTTTATTAGAAATTGTTTATGATTTTTTTGATAAATTAAAAAGTTATACAAAAGGATATGCTTCATTTGATTATGAAATAGGTGATTATGAGACTTCTAAATTAGTAAAAATGGATATTATGTTAAATGGTGAAGTTGTAGATGCCCTATCTACAATTGTTCATAAAGATTTTGCATATGATAGAGGTAGAATTTTAGTTGAAAAATTAAAAGAAATAATTCCAAGACATTTATTTGAAATACCTGTTCAAGCTGTAATTAATCATAAAGTTATCGCAAGATCTGATATAAAAGCATTAAGAAAAGATGTTTTAGCTAAATGTTATGGTGGAGATATTTCAAGAAAGAAAAAATTATTAGAAAAGCAAAAAGAAGGAAAGAAAAAAATGAAATCTATTGGTTCAGTTGATGTGCCTCAAGAAGCTTTTTTAGCAATTTTATCAACAGATGAAAATTAAAATTATAATTGAATTAAAATAAAGAAATGATTATAATTTAAAAAAAGGAGAAATAAAAATGAAAAAAGATAATTGCCCATACTGTCAACAAAAAGAATTTTTAGCTAAATTCGGTTATTTAGCATTTGAAACAGAAACAAGTGAAGTAATAGTATTTAAAGATCAAACTCATAAAGGAAGAGCCATTGTAGCTTATAAAAAAGATCATATAGCAGAAATTCAAGATTTATCTGATGAAGAAAGAAATGCATTTATAAAGGATGTATCTGATGTAGCAAAAGCAATTCAAAAAGCATATAATCCAGATAGAATTAATTATGGTGCATATGGTGATACATTAGGACACCTTCATTTTCATATTTGTCCAAAATATAAAGATGAATTTGAATGGGGTGGAACATTCCAAATGAATACAGGAAATCTATCAAATGATGAAGTTTGTGAAGAAGTTGCAAAAAATATAAAAAAGAATTATAAATTTTAAATTAATAAAACGGCAAATGCCGTTTTTATTATAATTATAAAAATTAAATTAAATTAAAAATTATAAATAAAAGTGTTTATAATTGAAATACAAATGTATTTGTGATAAAATCGAAATGTATTTTTTAAGAGAGGTTATTTAAAAATGAAATTAGGATTATTTGGATATGGAAATATAGGAAGAGGAGTATATAAAGTTGCTCAAAATTTAGATATAAGCTATGATTGTGTTATTAAAAAAGTATTTGATTTACCAATTAAAAAAGATGAATTAAAAGATAAATTAGTTACAAATATTGATGACATAATTAATGATCCTGAAATAGGTGCTGTAGTAGAAGTATTGGGTGGTCATGATTTACCATATGAAGTAATTACAAGATGTCTAAAAGCAGGTAAAAGCGTTGTAACAGCAAATAAAGAAGTTGTTTCAATGCATTTAGAAGAATTTATTAATTTAGCTCATTTAAATAATTGTTCATTTTGCTTCGAAGCATCAGCAGGCGGTGGTATTCCTGTTTTAAGACCTTTAATAGATAATATTAAAGTAAATGAAGTAAATAATATTTTTGGTATTTTAAATGGTACAACAAATTATATTTTAACAAAAATGGATGAAGAAGATTTAAGCTTTGATGAAGCTTTAAAATTAGCTCAACAAAATGGATTTGCAGAAGCAAATCCTACAGCTGATTTAGAAGGATTAGATATTGTAAGAAAAATTAATATAATATCTTCTATAGCTTTTAAAGGTAATATAAATAATAATGATATATATCATTATGGTATAACAAATGTTACAAAAGAAATTTTAAATCATATAAAAGAATTAGGATATGTTTTAAAATTTGTTGCATCATCAAAAAGAATAGAAAATGATGTAATTATAAGAGTAGAACCAACAATTGTAAGACCAAATCATCCTTTTGCAACAATTAAAGATGAATTTAATGCAATATTATTTAATGGTTCAACTAATGGTGATTTATTATTTTATGGAAAAGGTGCAGGTCCTCTTCCTACAGCAACAGCTATTATTTCAGATGTAATTTCAATTTTAGAAAATAGAAGCTATATTCATTTTAAAAATGAAAGAAAACTCATTGTTAATAAAAATATTAAAAATGAATATAAATATTATATTGTTGATGAATTTAATAACGGTAAATTCATTGATTCACCTGATGATTCAACACTATTATCAGCAAAATTTTATGCAAGAGTTTTAGATTAATAAAATATAAAAGATAGTCATTTCTATTTAATGACTATCTTTTTTTAAAAAATTTGCTTTTTTAAATAAAATAATATATTCAATTTAAAAAAAAGATTATGTTTAAATTGAAAATATTAAAATATGTTGTATAATAAAAATGTCATATTAAGGGGAGCCAAAAATGGCTGAGAGGAATAAGATTCGACCCTTTAACCTGATCTAGGTAATGCTAGCGTAGGAACTAATGTGAAAATAATATAATATTTCTTTTAGTTTAATATGCACATGTCCTAGTTGGACATTTTTTTATTTATAAGGAGGAATTAAAATGGAGAAGAAATTCTCAACAAAGGTTTTAGCTGAAATTGCCATCTTTGCGGCTATTGCCTTCGCACTAGATTTTTTACAAGGTGGAATATGGAGAGGAGTTTGGACCTCAGGTGGATCAATAGGATTAGCAATGGTACCAATTTTTATTATTGCATATAGAAGAGGATTATTACCAGGAATTTTATGTGGTCTAATTGTTAGTATAATTCAAATGTTAGGTGGAGTTTATGCAATTAATGGTTCTTCATTTGAATCAACATTTATGCAAGCAATGGGACCTTTTTTCCAAATTTTACTTGATTATGTATTAGCTTATACTTTAGTTGGTATTGCAGGAGCTTTTTCTGGTTTATTTAAAAAACAAAAAAATTTTAAAGCACAAATGCTATGGTTAATTATCGGATGTGTTATTGCAGGATTATTAAAATATTTTTGTCATGTATTAGCTGGCGGTCTATTTTGGCTAAATATGGGTGGTTCTTTTGCAGGAATAAATGATTCTAGCTGGTTATATTCTTTTATATATAATGGAACATTTATGATACCTAATATTATTATTTGCACTATAACAATGATTTTAATTAACAAAATTAATCCAGCAATTTTAAATATTGATTATGAAAATAAAGAAGAAAAGGAGGAAGATACAAATGAATAATAAAAATTATAATTTAATTTCTAAAATCAGTTTTGTATGTTTTTCTTCATTGTTATTGATATTTTCATTAGTTTTATATGCTTTAAGTTTTGAAGTATATAATGATGGATTTGGAATAGATTTTAGTACAAACGAGGATTTATTAGTTGGTCTTTTAGTTTCAATAATTATTTTTATTTATTCATTAATTAAATTAATTTCTAAAAAAGAAGAAATATATATAATAAATTCCAAAAATATAAGTATTACAATTTCAAGTTTTATTATAAGTTTTTATTCTTTTGGTAAATTTTTTAAATATTTAGCTAAAAAAGGTTCAAATTTTATTTATGTAGATTATCAAGTATATTTATATTTAGGATTTATTTGTTTAGCTTTAGCAATTTATACAATATTTAAATATTTAAATGATAATAAAAAATAAATAATAAAAAAGCTTATAAAGGTTTATAAGCTTTTTTATTTCATTTAGTATAATTATATATTTTAAATATAAAAATGCCTTAAAAAGGCATTTTTTAATAATATAATTAAAAATCAAGCTTCATTAAGCTATCTATTTTTTGCATCATTTGAATAAAATCAAAATTATCAATTCTAAATCCATAAAATTTATGGAATCCTTTTTTGATTTCTTTTCCATCATTAATTAAAGGATAAATATAATTTGAATAATATTTCATTAAATTGTTAGATTTAGAAGTTGTTGTTTCATAAGCTAAAATTGAATCACATTTTTCTTTTAATTTAGGCCAATTCTTTAAATCAACTACTTTGTATTCTTTCATTGTTCCTTCTTCATAAATTGTGTTTAATTTATAAAGCTCACCAGTTAAATTTTCAATCATATGATTATAAAATTGATCTACCATAAATAATATACCATCCTTTTCTTTTTTTAAATACATTACCCATTTTATAATAAAAAAATATATAATCAACATGAAAACGTTTCATAAAATTAAATAATTTTAAAACGAAAAAAAATGCATAAAATATGCATTTTTTATTCGTTTTTATATTTGATTTTTGGGTTTTTAAAATCAAAAGGAGTTATTTGATATACATAATAATTTAACCAATTATTATATAAAATATTTGCTGTAGATCTCCATAAAACATCAACATCAGTTTTAGCAGAATTAAAATAATTAATAGGTTCTTTAATTTCTAAACCTAAAGATAAATCTCTTTCATATTCTGTTTTTAATGTATATTTATCATATTCTAAATGTCCTAATACAAATACTTGCTTATTATCTTTTGATTTTAACATTGTTACACCTAAATCATCAGAATAAGCTAATGGGATTAATTCTTTACAATTTAATAATTCCTCTTCAGGATTATAAGTATGTCTTGATTGTGGAATATAAAATACATCATCTATTCCATTTAATAAAGTTTCAAACAAAACGGCTTTTTTATGCTTATATACCCCGAATATTTTTTCATTATTTTTCTTTTTTGAAATACCATAAAAATAATTTAAGGCAGCTTGAGCACCCCAACAAATAAACATTGTAGAAGTAACATGTGTTTTTGTAAATTCAAAAATTTCCTTTAATTCTTCCCAATAATCAACATCTTCAAATTTTAAATGTTCAACAGGAGCACCTGTAATAATCATTCCATCAAAATTTTCATTTTTAATTTTATCAAAAGTTGTATAAAATTTTTCTAAATGAGATAAGCTTGTATTTTTTGATTCATGAGTTGAAGGAGAAATTAATGTTAAATTAATTTGTAATGGTGAATTAGCTAAAAGTCTACACAATTGAGTTTCGGTCTCTATTTTTGTTGGCATTAAATTTAAAATTAAAATATTTATAGGTCTTATATCTTGAGTATTCGCTCTAGCTTTGCTCATAACAAAGACATTTTCTTCTTTTAATTTATTATATGCAGGAATATCTTTTGGAATAACAATAGGCATTTTAAATCCTTTCTAAAGCCTGCTTAATATCTTCAATTAAATCTTCTTTATTCTCAATACCACATGATATTCTAATTAATCCAGCTGGGATACCAGCTTCTTTTAATTGCTCATCTGTTAATTGCCTATGAGTAGAAGTGGCAGGGTTTAAGCAACAAGATCTTGCATCTGCAACATGTGTTTCGATTGCAATAAGTTTTAAAGATTTCATGAATGATTCAGCTTCAAATCTTCCACCTTTAATAACAAATGATACAACTCCACATCCACCATTTGGAAGATATTTTTTAGCAAGCTTATAATATTTATCAGTTTTTAATCCAGGGTAATTAACACATAAAACTTTAGGATGATCATTTAAAAATTCAGCAACTGCTTGACCATTTTCAACATGCTTAGGCATTCGAACATGTAATGATTCTAAACCTAAATTTAGCAAAAAAGCATTTTGAGGAGATTGAATTGAACCAAAATCTCTCATTAATTGAGCTGTACATTTAGTAATAAATGCACCTTCATTACCAAATTTAGTAGCATAAGTAATTCCATGATATGATTCATCAGGTGTACATAGACCTGGAAATTTTTCTTTATGAGCCATCCAATCAAATTTACCAGAATCAACTATACAACCACCAACTGCTGCACCATGACCATCCATATATTTAGTAGTAGAATGAGTTACAATATCAGCTCCCCATTCAATTGGTCTACAATTTATAGGTGTTGGGAAAGTATTATCAACTATTAATGGTACACCATGCTTATGAGCTACTTTAGCAAATTTTTCTATATCTAAAACAGTTAAAGCAGGATTAGCGATTGTTTCACCAAATAAAGCTTTAGTATTTTCTTTAAATGCTTTATCTAACTCTTCTTCAGTTGCATCTGGTGAAACAAATGTTACATCAATACCCATTTTTTTCATTGTTACAGCAATTAAATTAAATGTACCTCCATAAATAGATGAAGAAGATACAATATGAGAACCACATTCACATATATTGAATAATGCAAAAAAATTGGCAGCTTGTCCTGATGATGTTAGCATAGCAGCTGTTCCACCTTCTAATGCTGCAATTTTTGCTGCAACATAATCATTTGTAGGATTTTGAAGTCTTGTATAAAAATATCCAGATGCTTCTAAATCAAACAATTTTCCCATATCTTCGCTTGTATCATATTTAAAAGTAGTAGATTGGATAATTGGTATTTGTCTTGGTTCACCATTTTTTGGAGTATAACCAGCTAAAATGCACTTTGTTTCTTTATTCATTATAATAATCTCCTAAATAAAATTTAATATGATTATATCATATTTTTTTATCAATAATAAAGAAAAATATTTTTGTTATATGAAAAATTAATTAAAAATAAGAAAAAGTTGAATGAAACTAATATTTAATAATATGGTTTACATAACATTGTAATTAAATTTAAAATAAATTATAATTATTAAGCGAGGTTAACTATGAGAGGATTATATATTCACATTCCATTTTGTAATTCAATATGCTCTTATTGCGATTTTCCTAAAATTGTTGCTAAAGAAGATTTAAAAGAAAAATATATTAAAAGATTAATTGATGAATTAAATTCATACAATAAATATTTTGATTCTATTGATACAATTTATATTGGTGGAGGAACTCCAAATAGTCTTTCTTTGAATAATTTAGAAAATTTATTTAAAGCTTTAGAAAAAAATATTAATTTTGATCAAATTAAAGAATTTACAATAGAATTAAATCCAGAAAATGTTGATTTAAATTTAGCTTTATTATTAAAAAAATATCATATAAATAGAGTTTCTATGGGTGCTCAAACAATTGATGATAAAACCTTAAAATTATTGAATAGAAATCATAATAAAAAAGATATTATAAATGCTATTAATGTTTTAAATAATGTAGGAATAAAAAATATAAATATAGATTTTATGTTTGGTATGCCAAATACTAATTTAGAATTAGTAAAAAAAGATTTAAAATTTATTAATGATCTTCCAATAAAGCATGTATCTTATTATTGTTTAATTGTTGAAGATAATACAAAATTAAATACATTAATAAAAAAAGGCCAAATTAAGCCTTTAGATGATGATTTAGAATCTGATTTATATTATTTTATTGTTAATGAAATGAAAAAGATGGGATACCATCATTATGAAATATCTAATTTTGCTAAAGATGGATTTGAATCAATTCATAATTTAAAATATTGGAATACTTTAGAATATATAGGAATTGGTGCTGGGGCATCAGGGTATTTAGATAATATTAGATATGATAATTATAGAAGTGTTTTTAAATATTTAAATGAATTTAAAGAAAATTCTATTGAAATTAATTTAGATGAAGAAAAAAAAGAATTTTTTATGATGGGATTAAGAAAAGTAGATGGAATATCTATAAAAGAATATAAAAATAGATTTAAATCTAATCCTTTACTTGACTTTAATTTAAATAAGTTATTAAATAATAATCTAATACTAATCGATGATGATATTATTAGAATTAATCCCAATAATTTATTTATATCAAATATAGTTTTTGAAGAATTTGTAGGTGATTAATATGGCAAGACCTAAAAAAGAAGAAGAGGAAACTTTTTTTGAAATATCAAGCTATAAATATTATTTAATTGATAAAAGATTAAGTGATAATACAATTGATGCATATATTAGAGATTTAAATCAATACGCTATATTTATGAGAAAATATCAAAACGTTTTTGATGTAGCTGATATTGAAAGAGAAAATATAGAAAAATATATTTTATCTTTAAAAAGAAAAGAATTATCTAAACAATCTATCGCAAGAAAAATAATTGCAATAAAGGATTTTCATAATTATTTAGTATCAGAAGAAAATTTTAAAAAAAATCCAGCAGCTCATATTTCATCACCTAAGCAAGATAAAACTTTACCTGTTGTTTTAACCCAAGAAGAAATTACAAAAATGCTTGATTCAATTAATGGTGAAGATGATTTATCAATTAGAAATAGGGCTATGATGGAAGTATTATATGCATCAGGGTTACGTATATCTGAGCTTTTGGAATTAAAGCTTGGAAATCTTCATTTAAATGATAAATATATAACTACAATTGGAAAAGGGGATAAAGAAAGAATGATTCCAATTGGTGAAGAAGCTATTTTTCATTTAAGAAAATATTTAAATGGTCCTAGATTAAATTT
The DNA here is from genome assembly GCA_905236965.1 of uncultured Acholeplasmatales bacterium. Classification (GTDB taxonomy): domain Bacteria; phylum Bacillota_I; class Bacilli_A; order Acholeplasmatales; family Anaeroplasmataceae; genus Anaeroplasma. The sequence goes on from CAJOQR010000134.1 coordinate 8,345, forward strand.
AAATAAAAATAATTCTTTATTAGTATTTTTAAATTATAAAGGCGGGCAAATGTCTAGGCAAGGATTTTATAAATATATAAAAGAATTAGCTATAGAAAATGGTATTGAAAAAGAAATATCTCCTCATACTATAAGACATTCTTTTGCAACTCACTTATTAGAAAATGGAGTAGATTTAAGAATAGTTCAAGAATTATTGGGCCACGAAGATATTTCAACAACACAAATTTATACACATATTGATAAATCTAAGCTTAAAAATGATTATGATAAATCATTTAAAATAAATAAAAAAGGAAGTTAATAAAATATGAAATTTAAAAGAATTTTTTTTATTGTTATGGATTCGGTTGGCTGTGGTACAGCACCTCTTTCATATCAATATAATGATGATGGTGCTAATACCATAAAACATATTTCAGAATATATGAATGGCATTAGTCTACCTACAATGGAAAAATTAGGTTATGGAAATCTAACAGAAATAAAAGGGGTTATGCCAATAAATGAATTTGGTTATTATGGAAAAATGGATGAAGCTTCTAAAGGAAAAGATACTCTAACAGGACATTGGGAATTTATGGGAGTTTTGACATCAAAACCATTTAAAACATTCACTGATACAGGTTTTCCAAAAGAATTAATTGACGAATTAGAACAAAAAACATCTCATAAAATTATAGGAAATTGTGCTGCTTCTGGCACTGAAATAATTAAAGAATTAGGAGAAGAACATATTAAAACAGGAAAAATGATTGTATATACATCATCAGATTCTGTTTTACAAATAGCAGCACATGAAAAATATTTTGGTTTAGATGAATTATACCGTTGTTGTAAAATTGCAAGAGAAATTTGTATGAAAGAAGAATACATGCTAGGACGTATAATCGCAAGACCTTTTGTAGGAGAAGATAAATATACATTTACAAGAACAACAAATCGTCATGATTATGCATTATCACCAACAGATGTAACAACATTAGATAATTTAAAATCAAATGGATATGATGTTATTTCTGTTGGAAAAATTTCTGATATTTTTAATTCAAGAGGAATTACAGAATCAAATAAAATAAAATCTAATCATGATGGAATGGAAATAACAACAAAAATTGCTAAAAAAGATTTTAATGGTTTATGTTTTGTAAATTTAGTAGATTTTGATGCATTATATGGTCACAGAAGAGATCCAAAAGGATATAAAGAAGCATTAGAAGAATTTGATAAAGACTTAAATATTTTAATGAATGAATTAAAAGAAGATGATTTATTAATAATTTCTGCAGATCATGGTAATGATCCAACATGGATTGGAACCGATCATACAAGAGAATATGTTCCTCTTTTAGTTTATTCTAAAAAAATAAATAAAGGTAATCTAGGTTTAAGATCTACTTTTGCAGATATAGGCGCTACAATTGCAGATAATTTTAATGTTGAATTACCACATATTGGAAAATCATTTTTAAGTGAATTAAAATAAATTATTGGTGTTTTTTTATTACAATTATAAAAATAGTATTTGCGCAAGATTTAATTCTTGCGCTTTTTCTATAACAAAATATATTGAATATTAATAAAAACAATCATAAAATTTAAATATAATAATATTCAAATAAAAGAAAGGAAAAAACATATATGGAAAATTTCATTTATAATACTCCCACAAGAGTTTATTTTGGAAAAGGACAAGAGAATAATCTAGGTCAAATTTTAAAATCTTATGGAATAAAAAAAGTATTATTTCATTATGGAAAAGAATCTATTAAGAAAACTGGTCTATATGATAAAGTCATTAATCAATTAAAGGCCTTTAAAATCCATTTTATAGAATTAGGAGGAGTCGAACCCAATCCTAAGCTTTCACTAGTTTTAAAAGGCGTAGAAATAGCTAAAAAAGAAAATATAGATTTAATTTTAGCTGTTGGTGGTGGTTCTGTTTTAGATTCAGCTAAAAGCATATCAGTTGGCGCAAAGGTTGATTTTAGTCCATGGTTATTTTCAACTCATGAAAAAGAACCAACTTCCCATATTCCAGTTGCATCAATTTTAACAATAGCAGCTTCAGGATCTGATATGAGTAATTCATGTGTAATTACAAATGATCAAACCAAAGAAAAAAGAGGATTCTCATCAGAAGAAAATAGATGCTTATTTTCAATATTAAATCCTGAATTAACATATACAGTTTCACCATATCAAACAGCATGTGGAATAACAGATATAATGATGCATACATTAGAAAGATATTTTTCTTTAGGAAAAGAAACACCTTTAACAGATAATATTGCATTAGGATTATTAAAATCAGTTGTTGATGCAGGAAAAATAGTTATGAAAGATCCAACAAATTATGATGCAAGAGCAACATTACTTTGGGCTAATTCATTATCACATAACACATTAACAGGTCTAGGTAGAGGCTATGTAATGAGTGTACATCAGCTTGAACATGAATTATCAGGTATGTTTGATAATGTTAGTCATGGTGCTGGACTTGCAGTATTATGGCCAGCATGGGCAAAATTATCATTTAAAGCCACTCCAGAACGTTTTTTAAGATATTCTTATGAAGTAATGAATGTTACAAAAACAAATGATTTAGAAGCAGATATTTTAAAAGGAATAGAAAATACTAAAGAATTCTTTAAATCTATAGGAATGCCAACAACATTAAGAGAATTAGGAATATATGAAAATTCATTTTCAAAGCTAGCAAATAATGCAATGTTTAATGGGAAAAGAGTATTAAAAGATATAATTACTGTTGACTATGAAATGGCTTTAAAAATATTTAAAGAAGCAGCATAAATAAAATAATACTAAAATAAAAATTTCAGATTGTATCTAGTTTTAAAAACTAAAGAATAAAATATTAAAAATGCAAAATATAAACAATATAAAATTAGATGTATTTTTAAAAACTAAATAATTCATAAAAATAAAAAGTGCTTAATTTATAGATTGAATAAGCACTTTTTTTTACTTTAACTAATAAGTAAAAAATAGACAAAATAATATGAAACAAAAACAATGATAGATTTAAAACACTATATTAATAGTTGAAAAATACAGACAAAAAAATTTCAAAATGTATCTAGTTTTTAATACTAGATGAAAAATATTTTCATATAAAAGTTGTATAAAATTAAATTATGCAAACGCTTTTATGAAAAAAATTTAAATATACAAATGCAAAATAAATGAGTATCTAGTATTTAAAACTAGATAAATAAACAGAAAGTAATTATTAAATCACTTTAATTTAAAATAAAGAAACTATATAAATTTAATTAAAATTATTAAGATAATAGTAGCTTACAGCAGAAGAATCAACAAAGAAAAATTTCAAAATGCAAATAGTTTTTAAAACTAAATATAAGAATTATAAAAAATAATAAATGAGATATAAAATAACATATATTTTTTAGCTATTTTTCATTCAATAATAGACTAAAAATTAATTTCCCATTATAGGAGCAAAAATTCATAAAACGTAAAATCAGCAAACGAGAATAAAAAATATGGATAATTATACATCTCGATTAATATAATTTAGTTCCAATTTTAACATCAACTGCAGAAAAACATACTCATGATTTAGAATTTGAATATAAATGCTGGTACGAGATGCTCAAAAAACATATCCAAAATCGCAAATCTAAAATTAGCTGATCGTGTATCAGAATGCAATTATTAAAACTTCAAAAATGTGGATAAGTATAAATTGCATATTTTAATGAAAACGCTTAATTTTTCCTTTATTTAAGCCATTTTTTAAGATAGAGCAATATAACATTTACAGCACTAATTCACAAAAATCTATTTTTTGGCTTATTTACTATTCTTTTTATTGGTTTACATAATATATATTATGATAACTTATTTATTTATTTGAAACTTCTAATAAACGCTTCTAAAATAATAAAAGAAGTATATTTGATATAGTTTATTACGTTTTTTAAGGCTAATTCTTCTTCTCAAACGTGTTCATATTAATTTATTTGGATATGTTTAGCAAATAATTCAAAAAACTCATAAGCAACGAAAAATCCTTTTACAGACATTTCTTCGCGTCATCTGTTCATTTGCCTGTGTTTTACATCAACAACGGTTTAAAAGGCTTTTAAGATATTTTTTAATTTAGCTGGTTCCGAAGCCGATGTCTACTTCTTCTACTCTCTTTTATGTGTCCCTTATTTTTGATTTCGTTTATGAAAATTTATGAAAATAAGCTTTTTTAGCTCTATTTTTACAATATAATAATACGAGTTTTATTAGGATTCACCATTATGTTTTATATAAATAGTATCCTAATTTATGTTTTTTTAATTAAAATCAGCAAAAATAATAAGTTTTTTATTTGATACATTATTTATGCCAAGTTTTAATAGATCATTGTTTCTTACTTTACTTTATATAATAATTCTATATTTTAATCATTTATATTCAATATCTATGGAGTTTATACTTATTACGCATTTTTTGTTTTTTATATTATCATACATATAATTTTAGATCTTATTTTTGACTTTTTTATTATATAACATATTTATACATTAATTATGTCTATTACTTTTTTATTTTTATTTTCATAAATTTTCATAGTTTTTATAAAATGATAAAATTTGTAATTTTTATGTCATTTTACATTTATACATTATTTATGTCTTATTTTGCAAACGAAAAAAATGAGGGTTTCCCAACCCTCTATATATACTAGATAATAGTTATTTCATTTCATTTAAATCAAATAATGTGATTTGTTTCCCTTTAGCATTAAAAATTTCATCTACTACAGTTTTATTCCAAGTGGCAGATCTGCCTGTTCCATTAGAAATAATTTTGCCTTCTTCTTGAAGAGATGCTAAAGCTCTATTTATTGTTGTTTGAGAAATATAAGGATACATTTGACTTATTTGAGCTTTTGTAAATGTCTGTGGTAATTTCATGATTGCTGCTTTTACATTATCAATTTTATAAAGCTTTTTGTCAAAATCAGTGTCTTGAATCATTTTTTCAACATTTGTGTAACCTTCATTAAGCATTGAAATAATTAGCTTATTTAAATCATCTGTATTAGAAAATCCAGTTTCCCATCTATAGCTTGCTTTAGCTTGAGCTTGAATGAATTCATCTTTATGATCAATATACATCTTAAAAAAGCTTACATATTTAAAAACATTAAATCTTTGTCTAAATAATAAACAATATAAAATAAGTAAAGATAATTCTTCATTATAAGAAGAAAATATTTTTTGATTTAAAATATCTACATAAAAATTTGTAACAAGTAAAGTAGTTTCTACAGTTTCATCATCTAATTTTTTAGCATATAAATTTAATTCTTCTTTTAGCTTTTCTCTTTTTGATTCAAGCCTTTTTTCTGTAATTAAATTTAATTGATATTCAACCGTCTCATTAGTATAATCAATTCTTGTGTGATTTTTAAAAATTCTTATTCCTAATTGTAAGAATTCATTTGTTGTTAATTCAATTGATTCTGATTTTGATTGAATTAGTTCAAATACCGTTTTAAGATTTTTTACAACAATTTCATCTTTTGTTTTAGGTGTTGAATCTTTTTTTATTAATAATTTAAATCTATTTTCAGAAACATTTAAATTTAATATTTTTGAAAAATATAATGTATCAGTTTCAATGGTTGTCCTAATTATTCCATCAATATGATTTTTTAAAAAATCTTCATAAAAAAAATCTTTTCCTTTAAACTGATATAATTTTGTTAAATCCATAACCAATTCGATTGGGTATGTTGCTCTTTCAACATTACTTAAACATTTCATTTCCATCACCAATTTTCATATAAAAATTATAACAAAATCACCTATTTTTTTCAATTATTTATAAATCAATAAAAAAAGAAAAAATCAAATCGTTTTAAAGGTTTTAAAACCAATTTATTTGATTTGATTTATTTCTTATTCATTTTATATCAAAAAACGTCTTAAAAGGGCTATTTTAAGCCTATTTTAGCATTTATCTTCTGTATAAAATATTGAACCACCAATAAACTCTCTTAAAATTGAATTACATGGAACCCATTTATCAGATATAGGAGTAAAATATTTTAAAAATTTTAAAAGTCTATTTGCAGTAATATAATGTGGGGAATCTTCTTTTATTTCTGATAATAATTTAATAGCATATTTACTCATAACGCAAAGCTCATATCCTAATTCTGAATTAAATACAAAATCTGCATCATTTTGGTATGGATAAATCCATTTAAATTCGCCAGCTCTAACTGATGGCCAAAATTCTAATGTTCTTTCACATGTTGTTCCACGATAATTATAATCTCTTACCATTCTTCTTATTAATCTTAAATCTGAAATAGAAATAGGATTTCTCTCATCTATTCTATATTGAATTAATGGCGCAATATAAATTTTAAATTTTTCTTCATGAGCAATTGATGGAGTTAAATCATCATTTAATGCATGAATACCCTCAATTAAAATTGGTTGATTATGCATTAATTTTATAGGCTCTGAAAAGCTTCTTGTTTTAGTTGTAAAATCATATGTTGGTAATGATACTTTTTCACCTTGAATTAAATTATACATACATTCATTGAATAATTTTCTATCTAATGCATCTATATCTTCAAAATCAGGCTTTCCATCAGCGCCTAAAGGGCATAAATCAGGATGCTTATAAAAGTTATCAATTGATATCATTAAAGGATTAATGCCTCTGCTCATAAGTTCTATTCTAAGTCTATTTGTAAAAGTAGTTTTTCCACTTGATGAAGGACCAGCAACACAAATTAATTTAATATCTTCAATTTTGTTTTGAATTTTTTGGCCTAAATCAGAAAGCTGCCTATTGTGACGTGTTTCACATATATTCATAAATTCTAGTGCTTTTCCTTGCTCAATTATCTCATTGAAATCAGAAATATAAGAAGCCTTTGAAATATTAGTCCAACGATTAGCCTCCTTTAATGAATTTCTAAATACTCTTTCATCTTGAAATTCAGGAATTTCTCCTAATGTCTCACTTCTAGGATATGTAATTAAAAATCCTGGAGTATATAATTTTAAAGAATATTTTTTTAAATACCCAGTTGAAGAAAGCATATATCCAAACATATAATCCATAAATCCATTACATTCATAAACATGAACTTTATCTTCTTTGCGATATTTTAATATTTTTACTTTCTCATCAGCACCTAAATCTTTATATAACTTTAATGCTTCATCTTTTGTTATAGTAGATCTTACTATAGGATAATCAGCATTAATAATATTTTCTAATTCTTTTTGAACCAAATCTAAATCAGATTGTAAAAAAGGATGCCCTAAATTTGAAACTGAGGCAAAAATAGCCCTTGATACACTATAATTATAAGTTAATTTTGCTTTAGGATATACATTATGTAATGCCATAAATACTAAAAATCTCAAAGTTGATTGATATATTCTACATACATCTGAATCTTCTAAACCTAAAAGTTCAATATTTGCATCATCAGATACTATATACCTTAGTTCTCTTAATCGATTATTTACCTTAGCAGCCATATATTTATAATCATTATTATCAATAAATTCTAATATTCTTTTAGGTTTTTCTAATATAATTTCCTTTCCTTGTAATTTGATTTTCATTTTTTTACACCTCTTTTGTTAAATAATTTATTTAAATTAATATATACTTTGTATATATTAAAATTTATTAAGTTTAGTATTTATTTCGTATTTTTTAAATATAAAATATTATTGAATATTAGTTGTTCTTGTTTATTTTATTATTTATTTGTATAAACACATTAGTTATTCTTGTTTTTAAAACTAGATACGTTTTGAAATTTATTTTTTTAAAATTTTAAGAAAATAAAAAGGGTGATAGTCACCCTTTAAATACATCAAATTATTTTGGTTAAATAAAATTTATGATTCTAAATTATCTTCATCTAAAGCTAATTCAATATCTGGATTTGATTCATCTGCATTTATAGCATCATCTAATTCTTCATCCAATTCGCTTGAATTTAATGCTTCTAAAGCCTCATATTCTTCTTTAGTAATAGGATTTCCTTCTTCATCTACATACTCAATTTCATCTTCTTGAGCTTGTAATGCTTCATATTCTTCTTTAGTAATAGGATTTCCTTCTTCATCTACATATTCTATTTCCTCATCAGGCATGCTACTAGCTTTTCTAAGTTCTAATACTAAAGTATCTGGATTTAAGAAAGATTGTAAGTCACTATCTAAGTCAAAATCATATTTATATTCTTTCTTTTCAACCTCAGTAGCATTAATTTTAGCTCTTTCTTGAGCTAATTCTAATGATTCTTCTAATGCTTCAGTTTCGTAATCTGTTATTCTATTACCTAATCTAAATTTAGATAAATTAACCTTTTTAAATGTATAAATTTTCTTTTTAGGGGCGACTGAAAAGCTTAAAACCTTAAGCTTTCTTTGCCTTGATATTACTTTACCTAATATATCTTTTCTTTTGATAATATGATATTCATGTTCATTATCTCCTGCAACATAAATATCATCTTCTACAAATTTAATTACTCTTCTTACAAAATATTCTTCATGTGATTGATATAAAACAAAATCTCCTGGTTTTACTCTATTCACCCTATAAATGCTTATAAAATCATTTTTTTTGAAAATGGGCTCATTTATATCATCATTTACTCTTAAAGTTCCTACTACGCCACCTGTAACTCTATCAACAACAACCTCCATTGAATAAATATCAATTTCTTGATTTGCTTCAAGTATTTCTTCCCATGTTGGTCCTTTTTGTTCAATAATTTTAGGTGTATCATTTAATTTTTTCTTAAATAGCGGCATAATAATCACCCATTCCAATAAAGCTTTTATTTATTTAATTATATAAGAAAATTAGGGTAATTTCAAGTATATCACAAACTCTTAAAATGTAAATAGATATTTAATTTTTTTATTTACAATTTTAATTTTAAATTATTTAGATTAAAACAATTAAAAAAAGACAAAAATTTAATTTTGTCTCTTTTTTTAAATTTATATTTAATTTATATATTTATTTTCAAAAGAATCAATGTTAATTGGCTTATCAAAATAATACCCTTGAATATAATCAGCACCAATTTCAGTTAAATATTTTACATATTCTTCTGTTTCTATGCCTTCACAAACAACATTCATATTCATTCCTTTAACAAGCTTAGTCATAGAATCAACTATCATTCTTTCTTTTATATTATCAATGTCATTAAAGAATCCTTTATCAAATTTAATTGTATCGAAATTAAGTTGAGATAAAGTTGATATATTAGAATTTCCTGAACCAAAATCATCCATTGATACTTTATATCCTACATCATGCAATTTATGTATAAATTCTTCAATTGCAATATTATCGTGAGAATACATTCCTTCTGTAATTTCTATTTCTATTAAATCAGCTCTTACATTATATTTCTTTCTAATTGCTTCTAATGTTTCAAAATATATATTAAAATCTTTAATTGATCTTGATACATTTACAGAAATAGGTATTATATTTTTACCTTCATCTTCTAATTTTTTTATGAATTTACATACATTTTCAAAAACTTTATAATCTAGCTTAGAAATATATCCATTTGTTTCAAGCAATGGAATAAATTCATTTGGAAATAATATCTTTTCAAAATTATAATCCCATCTAGATAGTGCTTCAGCCCCTGCTACAGATCCAGTTTTTGTACTAATTTTAGGCTGTAAATAAAGAATAAATTCATTATTTTCTAATGCTTGATCTATATGGCTCACAAGCATTGTTTTAAATTTATCTACAACAAGCATTTCTTCATCAAATTCTAAAATATTATTAATACTGTTTGCTTTTTTTCTTGCAGTAATAGCTCTATCTAATATTTCATCAAATTCTAAATAATTATTTTTAACATCAACAACATAATATCCAGATCTTATATTAACTTTTTCACCATAAGTACCTTTTAAAATCGATAAATTATTTAAAATTTTATCAAATATATTTTTTATAAATTCTTTATTTTCAAAAGGAATAAATAATGTAAATCTATTTTCATAGCTTCTGCAATATTTTATTCCATTTAATTCTAATCCTTTTAAAGAATCAGCAATTGTTCTTAAAGCTTTTCTAACATATTTTATTCCAGCAACACTTACTAAAGTACTAAATTTCATAATACCTATATCAAAAATTGTATATTTTTCTATTGCATTAGTTTTTTTATTTTCCTCTAAAATTAAATTAACATCTTCATACCATTTATGCAAATTAAATAATTCAGTTTCTACATCAAAATACATTTGTCTAAAATGAATATATGCCTCATATTCTTTATTATATTTTGTTGAAATGATTTTTGTTAATAAATTTATAGCCATTATATCGTCTTTTTGCCAACGCCTTGTATGAGAAGTCATTTCATATTGAATAAGGCCAAATTTTTTGCCATTAATCTTAATTTCAGATGAAATCATTGCATAAATATGTGATTTTTTGCATTCTTCTTTAATTAAATTATTTTCTATATTTAAAACATTTTCAAAAATAAATAAATTAGATTCACCTAATATTTTTCTAAAATGTTCTATCATATCATTTTGAAAATAAATATCATATTTTGGACTAATCGGATTTTCCCATTTTATTGCATTTTTAATTTTTCCTGATACTTGATCTAATTCTATTATAGATAACCTATCAAGCATTAAAAAAGTCCCAATCAAACTCATTGCCTCTTCTATACTTTTTCTAAATGGCATATTGGAATTTAATATATCAATTACACCTGTTATACCACTATAGTTTGCAGTTTTTTTATTTTCAATTTCTAATTTTTCTATTCTCTTAAAATTATCAATTTCACCACATTTTTCTTTGAAATATATAATAAAGCAATCCCTAGATTTTTTCTTTCCTCTTTCTAGTGCTTTAAAAGCTTTATTATATAAAGAATTAAAATCATCACCATCTACATAAGCTCTTGATGCACCAATAGTTGTAGTAATTTTAGGTTCAACATTTAAATTTTTATTTAATTCTTCTTTTATTTTTAATTTTAATGACAATAAAAATTCTCTAATATTTTCATAATTATTTTTAATTTTATAACAAAAGGCAAATGTATCTCCACCTATTCTAGATAGCATTGCATTAGATTTTAAAATATCTTTTAATATTTTTGTTATTTCAATTAATATAATATCACCATATATATCGCCATATTTTGAATTAATATCTTTAAAATTATCTATATCAATCATACCAAAAATAAATTCTTCTTTTATTTTTAATAAATCATCAGTATATTTTTTTAAAATATCTAATGAATTACATTTAGTTAATTCATCAATTGATGTTTTAATTTCATAATTATCTACTAATATAGCAAACATTATGTTTTCTTCAAATTTTCCACCTTTAATTCTTAATTTTAAAACTTTTTTATCTATTGTATTTATAATATATGGAAAATCAAAAAAATCATTGCCATCTAACATCATAAAAATTGTTTCAACAATTGGTAAATAATCAATATTTACATTATAAAAATTATTTAAAAATGAGAAAAAATCTTCTTTTGAAAAATTCTTTTCTTCTTTTTCAATATCATCATGATAATATATAATTTCAGAAATTATTTTCTTATTATTATCATAACTACAAACTATGGAATTATCATTTTTAATAAATAATTTTAAAAGATCAATATTTTTCATAATTTTAGCTCCTTAAAAAATAAACACAAAAAGAGCAACAAAAAATACCATTTTTTATTGCTCCTAAGTTTCTTTTAAAAAATAATGCTAAAGTTTCTTTTCTATTTATATTTTAATTTAATTAATTTTTTTTGTCAATAAAAGATTATTGCCAAATTATATCTTTAATTTTAGCAGCTAAAATTCCTAATGCAACATCATGATTATCATTATTTGGAATAATAATATCTGCAAATCTTTTACAAGGCTCTACATATAAATCATGCATAGGTTTTACAGTTTTTAAATATTGATTAATAACATCATCTAAAGATCTACCTCTTTCTGTTGTATCTCTTTTTAATCTTCTTATAAATCTAATATCAGATTCAGATTCAACGAAAATTTTAATATTTGCTAAATTCCTAATATCATTATCATACATTGATAAAATACCTTCTAATATAATGACTTTTGAAGGTCTAATAGCTATTTTAGAATCACTTCTATTATGAATTTTAAAATCATAAGAAGGAGAATAAATAATATTTCCTTTTTGTAAAGATTTTAAATCATTTTTTAACAATTCTAAATCAAATGAATCAGGGTGGTCATAATTAATTAATTTTCTTTCTTCTAAAGAAAAATCATCTCTTTTTTTATAATAATTATCCATTAATAAAACAGAAATATCTGATGAATTAAAATAGCTTGTTATTTCATTTACAACTGTTGTTTTACCAGAAGCAGTCCCACCAGCGACCAAAATTAAAATAGGTTTTTCCATAATTTACTCCTTTTCAATATAATTAACAATTGCTAAAGATTTTAAATAAGAATTAGATTTTAATGATTTACCATATACATTAATATTTTCTAATAAATAACATTCATAAAATGCATCCTGACCTAAAAAATTACATGTTGATGGAATATTTATATTTTTTATTTTTGTATTAGAAAAAGCTAATGTACCAATTGAAATAGTATTATTTAAATCAACATTTGATAAAGATGAACATTTATAAAAAGCTGATGCCCCAATATATGATGCATTTAAATTTATTTCTTTTAAATTAGCACAATAACTAAAAGCATTTCTTTCTATTTCATAAACATCATCTAAATTAATTTTTTCTAATTTAGTACATTCAAAAAAAGCCATTCTACCAATAAATTTAATTGTTGATGGTAAATTTATTTCTTTTAAATTATTATGCTTATCAAAAGCGTGTTCATCAATTCCAACTACAGCTAAATCTTTATAATATTCTTTTATTTCATAATATTCAGCATTACCTTTAACATCAGTTATAAAATAACCATCATATTCAGCATTATATTTATATTTAATTTTTGGAATATTAGTAATAAATATAATGATAAAAATTATTGATGTTAAGATAGGTAATGCCAAAATTTTAAAATATTTTTTCATTATTATTCTTCTTCCATATTTTTATATTGCAATTCATATAAATTATAATATAAACCTTTTTTAGAAAGCAATTCTTGGTGAGTACCCATTTCCTTTATTTCGCCTTTGCTTAAAACAATTATTTTATCAGCATGTTGAATTGTAGAAAGTCTATGAGCAACAACAAGCATTGTACCAATATTTTTCATTTTTTCTAAAGATTGTTGAATCAAAACCTCAGTTTCAGTATCAATATTCGCTGTTGCTTCATCTAAAATTAATATTTGAGGCTTAGCTAATATTGTTCTTGCAAAAGATAATAATTGTCTTTCGCCTTGACTGAAATTTTCACCACGTTCAATAACTTCTTCTTCTAATTTATTAGGAAGCTTTTCAATGAATGAATCAGCATTAACATACTTACAAACATCCATTACTTCTTCATCAGAATAATTTAAATCATGTAAAGTTATATTTTCTTTTATTGTTCCACTAAATAAAAATACATCTTGTAGCATTTGACCAATTGCTTTTCTTAATGATTTAATTTTAATTTTAGATATATTAATATCATCAATTAAAATCTCACCCTTTTGTATTTCATAATTTCTTACAATTAAGCCTAAAATTGTTGTTTTACCAGCACCTGTTGCACCTACAAATGCAGCAGTTTGTTTAGAATTAATAACAAACGATACATCTTTTAAAATCCAATCAGTATCATTATATGCAAACCATACATTTCTAAATTCAATTTTACCTTCAAATTTATCAATTTCAATGGAATCAATATCATCTTTAACTTCAGGTTCAACATCCATTAAATTAAATAATCTTTCAGATGCAGTAAATGCTTTTTGTAAGCCATTTAATTGATCTGCTAAATTCTGAATAGGATTAAAGAATTTAGATAAATATAAATAAAATGCAACAACTGCGCCACCAGAAAGTCCTAAGCTAAATCCTAAATATAAGCATCCAGCAACACTCAAAATATAAATTAATGTAATAAATGGTCTATATAATCCAAAGCATAAAATTACTTGGAATCTTGCTTTCCTTATTGCTTCATTTTTTTCTTTAAATTCTTCATCTTTAAATTCTTCTTGATTGAAAATTTGCGTGATTTTCATTCCAGATAAATTTTCATTTAAATATGTATTCATATCAGAAATTGTTTTTCTTTCTTTTCTAAAAATATCTCCTACTATTTTAGAAAATAAAAATGAAGTAATTGCTATTATTACAACAGGTATTAATGCAAAAAGTGATAATGTTATATTTAGATATAACATGAATAAATATACACCAACTATATATATTAAATTTCTTGCAACATTTACAAAAAGATTTGTAAATAAATCACACATAGATTGAGTATAATTTGCAACTCTTGTAACAAGTGATCCTACAGGCATTTCATTGAACTGATTTAAGCTCATATCTAAAATATGATTAAAAACATCCATTCTTAATTGTAATATTATTTTTTGACCTACTTTTTGTAAAATCATAGATTCAAAATATATCAAGCCCATTGAAATAATAGATATTCCTAAATATAAAATTGAATTTAATATTATATAATTAAGATCTAAATCTACTGATTCTAAATTATCAATTATTCCTTTTAAAATAATTGGTAAATATAAATCAAAAAATACATTAGCAATTAAAAAAACAAAAGCTAATATAAATAAAAATAATTCAGGTTTAATATAAACAAAAGTTCTTTTAAATAAAATTCTTATAGGTATTTTTTTATCACCTTTTAATTTCATTAAATCGTCTTGCATTAGAAATTACCTCCTTCCACTTCTTTTTCAAGTTCTTGGAGATAAACCATTTTTTTGTATGTTGGAGATACATCAAGCAATTTTTTTGGAGTATCAAAAGCTTCTACCTCTCCATCTTTTAAAACTAAAATTTTATCTAACTTTGAAACAGTTGAAACTCTTGATGCAATAACTATAGTAGTTTTACCCTTTCTTTCTGTTTTAATGTTTTCTAAAATTCTTTCTTCTGTTTTTAAATCAACTGCTGATACAGAATCATCCATAATCATTATAGGTGAATCCTTTAAATATGCTCTAGCAATCGCAATTCTTTGTTTTTGACCGCCAGATAAAGTCACGCCTCTTTCACCACTTAATGTTTCATAACCATTCTTAAAATCAGCAATATTATCATGTATATCTGCAAATCTTGCGGCATTTTCTATTTTAACTCTATCACTACTTCTGTTTGAAAATGCGATATTATTATATATTTTATCACTAAATAAAAAATTATCCTGCGGTACATATGCAATAGAATCTCTTATAGATTTAATATCACATTCCATTAAGTCATGTCCATCAATAAATATTTCACCTTGATTAACATTATAAAGTCTTAATAATGAATTAACTAAAGTAGATTTACCACAACCAATTTTACCCACAATGCCAATTGATTCACCAGCATTAATTTCAAATGTAATATTTTTTAATGAATTATTGTTTTCTTTTGCATCTGGATATTTAAATGTAAAATTATTGAATGTTATTTTACCTTTTACATCTTTTAAAACATAAGCATTATCAGGATTCTTAATATCTTCATCAGCATCTAAAAATGCTGCAACTCTTTTTAAAGATGCTTTAGCTCTACTTCTCATAGCAACAATTTGTCCCATAGCTATCATAGGCCATATCAATAAATCAAAATAACTTGTAAAAGTAACAAGCATACCAGCTGTCATATTTATTTCATGACCAAAAATATTTAATGGGTTTCCAGTTACACATCCATAAACAGCATAACCACCAAAACCTAAAATCATTGACATAATTGCTGCAATAATAATTTCAATTAAAACATCAAAAATAACAGAAATTCTAGTAAAAGATATATTAGTATCTTTATTTTTTTTAGCAATTTTTGCAAAAGCATGTAATTCAGCATTTTCTTTTACAAAAGCCTTTATTACTCTTATACCTGTAAATGTTTCTTGTGTAAAATCATATAAATTATCAAAGCATTCTTGACGTTCAGTCCATTTTTTTGACATAAATTTTTCAATTAAAAATCCCCAAATAACAATTAAAACCATTGGAATAAAAGAAATTATTGCTAAAACATAATCAAGCTGTATCATTTTTATAATTACTAAAATTCCTAAGAAAAATGCATCAACTAATGTAACAGTACCAAAGCCACAATATTCTTCAATTGTTTCTAAATCAGTTGTAAACCAGCTCATTATTGAACCAACTTTATTTTCGTGATAATATTTCTGACTTAATTTTTCACTTTTTAAAAACATTTCATGACGAAGTCCACTTTCAATTCTGCCTGATGCATTAAATAAAGTAAATCTCCATAGCATTCTTCCAAAAAACATTACTATAGCAATTATAATAACATATAAAACAATTTGTCCTACTTTAATTAAAGCATCATCAAATTGAATAATTCCATCAGATGAATCATTAATAATACTTACTATATCTCCTAAAAATTGAGGAATATAAATTTGTGCATAATCAACCGCAACAAGGGAGGCTATGCCTAATATATATAAAATTATATATCGTAAATAATATTTACGCATATGTTTATCAAAAATCATATTTAATTAACCCTTTCATATCAAAAGGAATTGGTGCTTTAATTATAATTTCTTTATTAAAAACTGGATGATTAAATATTAATTCATAGCTATGTAATGCTACTCTATCAATTAATTTAGATTTTTTCCCATATAATTCATCACCTAATAAAGGATGACCTATTGAAGAAAAATGAACTCTAATTTGATGTGTTCTTCCTGTTTCTAATAAAATTTTTACTAAAGTATATCCATCATAATTTTTTATAACCTCATAATGAGTAACAGCATCTTTTCCTTTATCTAAAATCATATATTTATTATTATTGTGTCTATCTTTTCCAATTTTTTTACAAATAGAACCATTTCCTTTTAAATTTCCATCAACTAAAGCTAAATAATATCTTTTTATTTGATGGGAAGAAATATAATGATTCATATATGAAAAAGATAATGTATCTTTTGTATAAATTATTAAACCTGTTGTATCTTTATCTAATCGATGAGCAAATCTTATAAATAAATTTAAATTATTATCATAATAATATTTTGCAACTCTATTTGACAAAGTATTATTTTTTAATTTTGAATCATCATAAATAATAATACCTTTAGGCTTATTTATTAGCAATAAATAATCATCTTCATAAATAACATCAATAGATTTATTATCTATTGCATAATCAATTTCTTGATTTTCATCGATAGATAAAATATCGCCTTCTTTTAAAAGACTATTTTCTTTTGCTAAAACATCATTTATTTTAATTCTTTTTTCTAAAAACAAAGTATAAATTTTAGATCTAGAAATATAAAATGAATTTAAATAATCTTTCAATGAAATATCTTTTAATATTTTATACTTAAAGATCATATTCTAAATACTTTGTTTCAATTAATCCAACATAACCATTTTTTTTGATTACACTATATGGTTTGGCTTTTTTAACAATAGAAATAACATCGCCTTTTATTACAGATAAAAATGTATTTGAACCTTCATAACAATAATATTTACCATTAGATTCAAAAACATTTGAGCTTTGAACCCACATACGAGTTTTTGTTCTTAAATCTTTTACATAATAAAAATCTAAATCTTTTTCAAAAATTTCAACTTCATTTTGAGAACCATATGTGAAATTAACCTTATCCTCAGGCTCATCATATGATACAGTGTAATTCATAACATGCTTTTCATAATGATCTACATATAAATAACTAAATCTCATAGATTCTAAATTATGAAGCATTAAAAAATTAATTTGGCCACCCTTTACTAAATGATTTCCACCATCAATTGAAAATATTTTTTTATTGAAATCCAAAATAGGGTTTTGACATGCAACATCACTTCTATAATTTCTTGTTGGATAATGACCTACAATTGTAATTAATTTTTGAGGCTTAGCTAAATTATAATAATTATCATATTTTAATAATGAAATAGCATATGGGGGAATATTATCAATATCATCTATTCCGCCATGTACTAAAACAATTTTATTATTAATTATAATAATATCATCTAAAGAATCCATAAATTCAAAAATATCAGCATATTTATCCTGAATTTTTTCAACAAAATCTTCAACATCCATATCTTTACCTAAAGGATATCTCATTTCTAATGCCATATCATTGATAATAGATCTTTTTCTTACTAATGTATAATATAAAAAATCCTTATGAGCTTCTTTTGGTAAAATAAACCTTAAAACCTCATCACAATTTCCACTCATACAAAAAACATTTTCTTTTTTATTTAATTCCATAAAATATCTAGCTGTTTTTAAATTATATGTTAAATCGCCTTTTTCATACATATCGCCAATTATAAACAAATAATCATTATCATTAAAATTTATTTCTTCTAATCCTTCTTTAAAAGTAATTAAATCACCATGCATATCAGAAACAAAAATTAATCGACGATTTAAGTCGAGATTTAATCTTTTTATTTTAGTTTTCTTTTTTAATTCTATCATGCTGATTCATCTCCTTTAATGAAAATTCACAACCACAATAATTTTGTCTATATAAAGAATATTCTTTTGATAAATTTATTGAATCTAAATAACCATTTTCTTTTTTAAAATCAGAATATAAATATTTAATTCCATATTTTTTTTCAAGTTCAAATCCAATTTCATTAATCCAAATTGAATTTTTATGTGGTGATAAAGATAATGTTGTTGTAAAATATTCTATTTTTAATTTTTTAGCTTCTAAGCATGCCTTTTCCATTCTTAATTTATAACATTCATAGCATCTTAGACTTTTTTCACCTAAATTTTCTTTACCTAAAATAGCTTTATAATAATCATCTGGATTATAACCATTTTCAACTACATTTACATTTTCATCATATTCATTAACAAATTTTTTCAATTCATCATATCTTTTGAAATATTCATCACTTGGAAAAATATTATCATTACTAAAAAAAATAGTTATATTAAAATAATTTTTTAAAATAAAAAGACAATGACTAGAACAAGGTGCACAGCATGCATGTAACAAAAGATTTGGTTTATATTCTAAATTATTTAAAAAAGCTTTAAATTCTTTATAATTTGAAATCATATACATCACCTAATTCACATTTTCTATTATATAATATCAAAATTTAAATGCAAATAATTATTGTTATTACATAACAATTTATATCACTTTATATTTATTTTTTGATTTGAAAATTTATTAAATCTATTATATAATAAAGTTGTAATTTTCGAAAATTCATAGAAAGGGGGCCTTTTTAATGTTTAATGTCGGCGATACAATCGTCTACACCAGTTGCGGTTTATGTAAAATTGACCGGATCACTAAAAAAATTTTTAATGGAGAAGAAAAAGAATTCTATATATTAAAACCTTTAAGTGATGCTAAATCAACTTTACAAGTTCAAGTAAACAACCCTTTGACTAACATTAAATTAAAATCATTATTAACAAGAAAAGAAATTACAGAAATAATTAATGAAATACCAAATGTTAAGCCATATTGGATTGAAAATGAAAATGAAAGAAAAAAGATTTTTTCTGAAATAATTAGAAACGGTGAACGAATCAAAATTTTGGGAGTAATGATTAGTATTATCGAACACAGTAAAGGCCTTAAAGATAAAGGAAGAAAACTTCACGCATGTGATGAAAATTATCTTAATGATGCTAAAAAACTTATAAGTGAAGAATTTTCTTATGTATTAGAAATGACAAAAGAAGATATTGACTTATATTTAAAAAATATTATAGGAACTAAAGAATAAAAAAATTGACTATCAAAAATATAGTCAATTTTTTATATTAATTTTAGTTCTTCAATGCAATCGGAAATCATTGAAGAACAATCCATGTAATAATGTTTCTTGGCTCTTAAGAAAAAATCTAAGGCTTTTTTATAATTTTTTTCTACGCCGAACCCAAAATAATAACAATTAGCTAAATAATATTCTGCTTCACCTGAGCCATCTTCTGCTGCTATATTAAACCATTTAATAGCTTCAATTAAATCCTTTTTCACACCACGACCAGAATAATAATTTTTAGCAAGCTCTAAACTTGATATTATATCACCTTGTTCAGCTTTTTTTAATAAATCATAAAAGCTCACCTTAAACCCTCCATTCAAAACACAATTTAATCCCTGTTATAAAAAAGTTACCGATTGAAATCATTATACTCAATTTATTTTTTTATTTCAATAAAAAAAATAATGAAAATAACTTTCATTATTCTTCATTATCTAAATATTGTTTAATTTCTAAAACATACATTTTATGTATATCACCATTTTTATATGCTTCTTCTTTTATTTCAAGAGGCAAATTATCTAAGCTTAAATCAATACCATATAATTTTTTGCATTTTAAAACTTGTTCTGCCTCAGCAATAAAATATTCATTCATATCAACATCTAATGAAGGATGAAGCCTTGAATCTTTAAATTTATCTACATCTTTTCCACTTAATCTTCCAAATTTAATTAATTCATCTTTATATTCTTCATTTAAAAAAGAAATAGAAACACTATCTGTTTTTTCAATAAAATTATAAGTATTTCTTGAATGTCTAATAAATATATAACAAACAGGCCTATTCCATAAAATACCTATACCACCCCAAGAAACTGTCATTGCATTTATTCCAATGTTTCTATCTCCAGCAGTTACAATTGCCCATTTTTGATCAAATTTATCAAAAATATCACTAAATTCATTTAATTCTTTTTTTAACATTTTAAAACACCTCTATAATAATATTATAATTACAGCAATTAAATTATTAACCATATGTGCAAATATAGTTGTATATATATTATATTCTGATTTGTGATAAATTAAAGAAAATAAAAATCCTGTTACTAAATAAGGAATTGATTGCAATAACCAAATACCGATTCCAACACTTGAAATACTAGTTGAAATCATATGAGGTAATGCAAACAATATTGTTGATACTATATAAGATAAAACTATATTTTTTTTACCTAAAAAATGAAATACAGAATAACGATATATAACCTCCTCAATCACAGGAGCTAATAAAACAACCATAATTATTACTCCCCAAGATGAATCAGATAATAGCATTAATTCAATTGTATTTTGATTTACATTTGAAGGTGCTAATTTCGATACTAATATATCAATCAAATTAGATATTAAATTAAAAATAATTATTGCAGATGGAATAAATATTGCATAAAATTTAGGTTTTGATAATATTTTAGTAAAATCATCTATAAATATTTTTTTAAGTAAAATAATCATAAATATAAAAATAATTAAATATGACAAAAAATTTGTATAAGATAAAATTGTCATGGCAGCATTTATATAATCTTCAGCAACCTCTTCAAAATCAGATAATGATAAAACTTCAATTAATTTTATGTATTCTAAATCAGGATTATTATTAGAATATATTATTGCTAAAAAAATTGCTAAAAATCCAGATAATATAAATTGCATTAAAACATAAATTATTATAAATAAAATTATTTTTTTATTAAATTTTATCTCCTCAATTTTTTTATTATTATCATCATTATTATTTTCATTATTATCAGTTAATACTATATCGTTATCCATAAATTCCTCCATTTTAAATCATCGCATGATTTAATTATTTATAATCATAGAAAATGAATTTCAAGTTAGATGATAATTAAAGCTAATATTAAATTATATAAAATATATATTTTAAAATCGATTAACTTTCTTATCCTTCAACTCTTTTATTATATCATTTATAATAAAAATTAAAAATGAAATTAAAAAAAATCCCAAATAAATGGGATTTGAATTTATTAATTATAAAGTATGTTTTAATAAATCTTCATAACTTAAATTTGATAAATCAGCTGCAGAAACATCAAATACAGTTCTAGCGCCAGATTCATTTCTTGATTTCATTTTATATGCAGCACGTGCATAAGCAAGTAATATTGAACCTGTAAATTCAGGATTTGAATCTAATTTTAAATTATATTCAATAACATGATTAACGCCATCAGATGTTTTACCACTTCTAATTACAAAACCACCATGAGGAATTCCACTATGATTTTTATTTAATTCTTCTTGTGATATAAAATTAACAGTTGTATCATAATCAGAAAAATAATTTGGCATTTCCTTAATTTCTTTTTCTATTCTTGCTTTATCAGCACCTTCTTTTACAACAACATAACATTCTCTTCTATGCTTTTGTCTTGTTGTAAGATTAGGATTTTCACCATTTCTAACTGATTTTAAAGCCTCATCAATAGGAATAGTATATTGTCTTGCATCTATTACACCATCAATTCTTCTAATGGCATCACTATGGCCTTGTGATACACCTTTTCCCCAGAAAGTATAATCATTACCAGAAGGCAAAATTGATTGCATAATAGCTCTATTTAAAGAAAACATACCTGGATCCCAACCAACAGATACAATTGATAATTTTTTAGCATTTAATGCAGCAGCATCAACTGCTTTAAAATGCTCATATGCATTAGCATGTGTATCAAATGAATCAATACAATTGAAATATTGAGCTAAATATGGTGTTTGAGTAGGTAAATCAGTTGCAGAACCACCACATAAAATCATTACATCAATTTCATCTTTATATTTTAAAACATCATCAGCACTTATAACTTTTGCAGTTTTAGTTGCAATTTTTAAATCAAGAGGATTTCTTCTTGTAAATACAGCAACAAGTTCAAAATCTTTTGATAATTTAATTGCAGCTTCAACGCCTCTTCCTAAATTTCCATATCCATAAATACCAATTTTAATCATATATTTTTTCTCCTTTTCAAATACTTTAATAGTATAGCACAAAGAATATAATTTGAAAAGAAAAAACGAACAAAATTATAAAAATTTATTAAATATTGAATAATATTTTAATTTTTTTAAATTTTTGAATAAAAAAACGACAACAAATTAAATTTAAATTTTATTAAATAATTATTTATCAATTTTTATTTATAATATAACATTTAAATAAATTCATAAAAAAAGTCCAAGCATAAAGGCTTAGACTTAAAATAAATTTATTATAATAAATTAATCTAATTTTTCTAATAATTTAGTATATTCTGAATCACATGAATTCTTAATTGTTGCTTCTTTTTGAGATAATCCTACCATTGTTTTTGTTTTATTTGCTGTTGCAATAGTACCAGCTCCTGATACACATCCCATAGGGCATGCCATTCCTTCTAATAAATATCCATCAAATTTTCCTTGTTTTGCCATTTGAAGCATTTTTTTACAATTAGCTAATCCTTGAGCACTTTCAATTTTAACTTCTCTTTCTGGATCAATTCTTTTTATAGCATTAACAACTGCTTGAGCAACACCTCCTGCAACCGCAAATCCTCTACCATCTGCTGATGTTTCGTTTTTTAATTCTTCTTCTTCTAAATTGTTAAAATCAACACCCTTAGCAGCAAACATTCCCATTAATTCTTCAAATGTTAAAACAAAATCAACATCTGATCTAACAGATTTTCTTGATGCTTCTAATTTCTTTGAAGCACAAGGTCCAATAAATACAATTTTAGATTCTGGAAATTGTTTTTTTACAAGTCTTGCTGTTAAAACCATAGGAGTTAATGCCATTGATATATTATCTTTAAATTCAGGAAAATTCTTTTTAGCCATTGATGACCATGAAGGACAACAAGATGTTCCCATAAATTTTAATTTAGTTGGAACATTTTCTAAAAAATCATGTGCTTCTTCAATCGTACACAAATCAGCACCAATTGATACCTCATATACATCTTTAAATCCTAATTTTGATAAAGCATCTTTAATAGTTTTTAAATTAACCTTAGGTCCAAATTGTCCAATAAATGCAGGGGCTACAATTGCATAAACATCAAATCCAGCCTTAATTGCTTGAATCGTTTGAAATATTTGTGATTTATCAGCTATTGCTCCAAAAGGACAACTTACTAAGCATTGTCCACAAGAAACACATTTATCATAATTTATTTTTGCTCTTCCATATTCATCAGATTCAATCGCACCAACACCACAAGCTAAAGCACAAGGTCTTTGTCTATGAACAATTGCTTTATAAGGACAAACATCATGACATTTTCCACATTTAATACATAATTCATAATTTATAGTAGATTTACCATTAATAATTTTTATAGCGCCCTTAGGGCATACATTAGCACAAGGATTTGCTAAACAACCAACACATACATCAGTTACATAATATGAATCTGTTGGACATGAATTACAAGCAAAATCTATAACATTAATAAGTGGTGGTTCATAATATTTTTCAGTAATTGTTGCTTCTTCAATCCCTCTTGATATAGGTAAGTGATCATCTGATGATCTTCTATTTAAGCCTAAAGCTAATCTTATTCTTTCTCCTGCAATAGCTCTTTCTAAGAAAATAGAATCACGATAAACAGGTTGTCCTCTAAATAATTTATAAGGAATTTCATCAACTCTAGAATAATCTCCACCTTCATATCCTAATCTTGCAACTTCTTCAAATATTTTTCTTCTAATTTTAACTAATGAAGCATATGAATCTAACATAAAAGGCACCTCCAAAAAACAATTAGGTTAGTTAAATTATTATATTTCAATATAATTATATCATTAAAAATAATTTTAATTAAGAATAATTATTAAATAAATTAAAACCATAACGCTTTCATTTTTTTAAATATAAATTTTATTCATTCTCGTTATTAAAATGATTATAAACGCTTATTGCTACATTTAAAGGAAGTCCAGCTTTATTCAAATCATCTATTGATGCATTTTTTATATTTTCAATATTAATAAATTTTTTTAATAATAATTCTTTTCTTTTTTCACCTAAGCCTTCTATTCCATCAAGCTTTGATGAAAAAATTCCTTTAGCTTTATTAGACCTATAAAAACTTATCGCAAAATCATGAACCCTTTGTGAAATATCAGCTAACAATAAAAATACTTTACTATTTTTATCTATATTAATTAATTTTTCGTTAAAAAATAAAATTGTTGCTTTATGATGAGAATCCTTTTGAATTCCACAAACAGGTATATTTAAATTTAAAGAATTTAAAATATCTAAGCAAGCATGAACTTGAATTTCTCCACCATCCATTATAATTAAATTTGGCATTTTAGCATTTTCCATCATTAATCTAAAATACCTTCTATATACAACTTCTTTCATTGATTCATAATCATTTGGACCTTTTACTGTTTTAATATGATATTTCCTAAATTCTTTAGGTTCAGGTCTACCATTTATATAACAAACCATCGCTGATACAGGATATTCTCCAAATAAATTTGAATTATCGAATGCTTCAATTCTATTTGGTGAATCTATATTTAATATTTTCCCTAATTCTTCTATTGTATCTAATCTTTTTAAAACCTTATTTTTATAAATATTTCTTTTATTTTCTAAATTAAATTTAGCATTATATAATGCCATATCTAATAATTCTTTTTTCTTACCTATTTTAGCTTCAATTATATTTATATTTAAAATATTTTTTAGCATAGATAAATCATTTATTCCTATTACAGCAATCTCTTTTGGCTTTTGATTTAATTCATAATATTGATATAAATAGCTTATTGATTCATTTTCTCCATCATCAATAATATCTAAAATTGTTTGATGATTTTGAACTATATTTCCTAATCTTGTTATAATTATATTTATTGATATTGAATCATCATCTATATATATTGCTATATAATCTCTATCTGTTAAATCATTAATTGATATTTTTTGTTTTAAAATTGTTTTATTAATCGAATCAATTAAATCTCTTATTTCTATTGCACGTTCAAATTCTAAATTAAGAGATGCATTTTGCATATCAGTATTTAATTTATCTAAAACATCTTTTGCATCGCCATTTAAAAAAGAAATTATTTTCTTTTTATATTCTGTATAATCTATTTTATTTTTATTTATACAAGGAGCCAAGCATTGATGCATATGATAATATAGGCATTCTTTATTAGGTATATGATAACATTTCCTTAATGGATAAATTCTATTCAATAAATCTATTGTGGCTCTAGCATCATTTACAGAAGGATATGGCCCAAAAAATCTTGCTTCATGTTTCTTTCTTTTACTCCTTGTAACTATTAACCTAGGATGTAATTCATTTGTTAAAGCTACATAAGGATAAGTTTTATCATCAGTTAACAAGATATTATATTTAGGATTATATTGTTTTATTAAATTAATTTCTAAAACTAATGCTTCAAGCTCAGATGATGTAATAATATAAGAAAAATCTTCTATTTGACTCACTAATTTTGTAGTTTTAGCATTATGAGCACCATGAAAATAACTTCTAACTCTATTTTTTAAATTTTTTGCTTTACCAACATAAATGATATTACCATCTTTATCCTTCATTTGATAAGAACCAGGCAAATCAGGAAGAAGATTAAGTTTTTCTTTTATTGTTTCATTCATCCTTATAGCCTCCAAATTTATTTTTAATTTTTTCTATAAAATCAGTTATATTTTCTTTAATATCATTTTTTAATTTTAAAGATGGATAACGAATTGAAATATTTGTTAATTTTTGATAAGCTTTAGTCTTTTTAATATATTCTTTTGCTTTTAAAACATTTTCAGATGAAATTCTTTTAATATCATCAATAATCATAATTCCATCATTATAAAATTTTTCAAGTTTATTAATAATAGTTGAAATTTTAATATGTTTAATTGTAGAAAATATCGTATCAACTATTAAAATAATCATTAATATTATAAATAAAATTAAATAAAATGGATAAAAGCTTGTTGTATATAAAACAAAATTAATTATTAAAGGGTGAATACCATAAATAACTATTAATACTAAAGCTAAAAACATTAAAGAATTTTTTAAACAAATTCTTCCATTTAAATTTAAAAATTTATTAGAATAATCCCACCACCTCATATGAAATAACAATTCCATTAAAAAGCTTGTTATATATTCTAATGAAGATGTAATTAAAAATCCTAATAATATTACTAAAATAGGATAATCTTTAAGATTAAACAAAATAAGCAAAATTAAAATTGCACCAAACCCATAAATAGGAACAATAGGACCATATAAATATCCTCTATTTGTTAATTTTTTCAAAGAAATTGACACATAAATAACTTCACAAATATAACCTAAAAAAGAATAAATAATAAAATAGAAAAACCATATAATAAAATTAAGCATAAAAACCCCACATAAAAAATAAAAAAGTGGCAAGCCACTTTTATATTAAATATTTGTTAACTTTTTAAAAGTAACTTTTGTTTTTCCATCTAGAATTTCTTCTAAAGCTTGTCCTACAGACTTAACGCACTTTGGATCATCTAATGATGTATAACCATCTTCTAATTCAATAATTCTAGCACGTCTTGCAGCTGCATATGCAAGTTTATATTTTGAATCAATAACATTTAATAATTGATCCACTGAAGGATAACGCATTCCATCAACATTCTTTGACATTTTCATCACTCCTAAACAAAATACATTTTAACACAAAATATAATTTATTTCAATTATTCTTCAATATCTTCTCCAATTAATTCATAATATTTATGAATTGAACGCTTTGTTCTAGCATGTTCAGCACGAATAATTGCTAAAATTCTATCTGCTGCATTAAATACATCATCATTAACTACAATATAATCATAATATTTAGCTTTTTTAAATTCTCTATTGGCTTTTTCAACTCTTTTTTCGATAATTTCTTCAGATTCAGTTCCTCTAGATCTTAATCTTTTATATAAATCATCTTTTGAAGGAGGAACTAAAAATATCATAACACAATCTGGTACTTTCTTTTTTACTTGCAAAGCTCCTTCAACTTCTATTTCCAAAACGACTTCTTTCCCACTATCTAATTGCTCATTAACTTTATCAAGTGGAGTTCCATAATAATTACCAACAAATTCAGCATATTCTAAAAACTTACCTTCGGAAATTCTTTTTTCAAATTCTTCTTTTGAAACAAAATAATAATCCTTTCCATTTTCTTCGCCTTGTCTTATACCTCTTGTTGTCATTGAAACACTATAAGTAAGATTATGCTTAGGCATGTCAAATAATGCTTTTCTTACAGTCCCTTTTCCAACTCCAGAAGGTCCTGATATAACAATTAAAAGTCCTCGATCATTTAATTTCATATATTAGCTCTCCTTTAAAATTTAATTAAATAATACGCTAAAAATTATAAAAAAACAACTTATAAATTCGCAATCTCATCTATTAAAGCATTTAATGTGCCCAAAATTTTATTTAATTCATCAAAAATCTCATCATTTGATTTAAAATTATAATTTAAATATATTAAATCATCTTTATAGCATGCTTTAAAATATCTAGATATAATATTGAATTCATTTATTTTTTTTAAATCAAATTCATTTCCTTTTTTTATATTAATTAAAATAGATGCCTCATCTTTTTCTTCATCAAATGTTATATAAGGATATAAAATGTTATTTTTTATAGGATACTCAAAAGACAATACATTATTAGCAAAAGTGTAATTTATATTTTCATTTTTAAAAGATTTTATTAAAATATCTGATAATGATTTTTTGTTCCAAAAAGCCATTTAAATCCCACCTTTTTTTCTATTTTAACATAAAGCAATAGAAAAAGGTATTAAAAAATGATATATTAATTTAGGTGATATAATGTTTGATGGAATTTTTTTAAATAAAATGCTTGAAGAACTAAATATATTAAAAACTGGAAGAATTAATAAAATAAATGAATCTGGAGATACAGATTTAATTTTTAATATAAGATCAAATTATAAAAATTATAATTTATTAATTTCAGCTTCTTCTTCTTTTTCAAGATGCCATCTTACAGAAAAAAATTATGATTTTCCTTCTATACCAAAAAGTTTTACAATGCTATTAAGAAAACACATAAATGGATTTTTCATAAAAAATATATATACACATTCATCAGATAGAATTTTAATTTTTGAATTAGAAGGCTTTGATGAATTATCATATAAAAAAGAATATTATTTAATTTCAGAAATTATGGGTAGATATTCTAATATAATTTTAACAAATAAAAATTATGAAATAATAGATGCATTAAAACATGATGGAATAGGTGAATATAATAGAACTATTCTACCTCATGCAATATACACATTTCCAATAAGCAACAAATTAAATCCTTTTGATTATTCAAAAGATGAATTAATTAATTTATCAAAAGAACATAAATTATTTTCGCCAAAGGATTATACAGATTTATTTAATGGGATTTCATTTAATATTGCTGAAGCTATTTTTATAAATGATAACCATATGGAAAATTTTTACGAATTCATTCATAAACAAATTTTACCATCAACAATAATTAATTTTAAAAATAAGTTAGATTTTTATTATAATCCATTAAATAATGAAGTTGTAAAAAGCTATGAAAGTTTATCTAAAATGCTTGATGATTTTTATTATCAAGAAGATTTAAATGCAAAAATAAAATCAAAAACAAATGATTTAAAAAATTTTATAAATAAAGAAATAAAAAAATATGAAAATAAATTAAATAAACTAAAAAATGAATTAAATAATACAAGCGAATTAGAAACATATAAATTATATGGAGAATTATTATTGCAGCTTCCTAATTTAAAAGATAAATTAAAAAATATTGAGGTTAATAATTATTATACAAACGAAATCATTAATATTCCTTTAGATAATAAATACACAATATTAGAAAATTCAAATAGATATTATAAAAAATATCAAAAATCTAAAAATGCTATTTTTTTTATAAATGAGCAAATTGAAAAAACAGAAAATGAAATTAAATATTTTAATGATTTATCATTTCAAATAAGCATTTCAAATATAAATGATGCATTAGAAATAAAAGATGAATTAATTAATAATAAATATTTATTTGAAAAAGAAAATTCAAAAAAGAAAAATAATAAGCCTAAATTATTAACATATGAAATAAATGATACATTAATATCTGTTGGAAAAAATAATATGCAAAACGATTATTTAACTCACAAATTTGCTAAAGCAAATGAATTATGGTTTCATGTTAAAGATGCACCAGGATCACATGTTGTTTTACATAAATCAACAGATATAAAAGATGAAGAAATTAGAACTGCAGCATTAATTGCAGCATATTATTCAAGTTTTTCTAATTCAAGTTCTGTTGCCGTTGATTATACATTAATAAGAAATTTAAAAAAAGTTCCTAAAATAAAAGGTTCTTTTGTTACAATGACACACCAAAAGACAATTTATGTTGATCCAGATAAACAAATAATAGATTCTTTGAAGGTAAAAAAATGAATGAATATAAAAAATTTGGTTACTATTATGATGAAGTAATGTCAAAACTTAATTATGATTTATGGTTAGAATTTATTGAACCATATTTAAAACCTAATGATAAAATTTTAGATTTAGCATGTGGAACAGCTACATTAGTTACAATGCTTAAGCTTAAAGGATATGATGCTGAGGGTTTAGATTTATCTTCTACTATTTTAGAAATTGCAAAAGAAAAAATGAAAATTAATCATTTAAATTTCGATTTATATAATGCTGATATGACAAATTTTAAAATTGATAAAAAATATGATATGATTACTTGTTTTTTTGATTCAATTAATTTTTTAAATTCTAAAGATAAAATAAAAAAATTATTTAAAAATGTTAAAACAAATTTAAATAAAAATGGTTATTTTATTTGTGATATTTTTTCTAAAACATTATTAAAAGAATACGAAAACAATAATTTAGATGAAGATTACATCACTTTTAAAATAAATTGGGTTACTAAAAAAACATCTTCTAATTCAATAAAACACACAATAAAAATCATTGAAGATGATATTGAAATTGTAGAGACATATAATGAATATTATTATGATATTAAAGATTTATTAAATGATGATTTTAATTTAATTAAAATATCAGGAGATTTCAATGATGATTTATTAGATGAAGATGAAAGAATAATTTTAGTATTTCAATTAAAATAGAGGTTAATTTTAACCTCTATTTTAATAAATTTATAAATTTTGTAATTCTTGATAAACATATCTAAATGTTTCTATAAATAATTCTAAAGATGGTATTTTCCCATCTTTTTTTATTTTTTCTAAAACTAAAAATGCTTCATTATCAAGTGATTCGCTACCAATATTTAAAGCATAATTTTTGATTGAATTTATATATTCATAAACACCATCAACATCATTTTTAGTTATCAAATCAAGTAATTCTTCTATTGCATTTTTATAATTATTTAAAAAATTATTTTTAAATTTTAAAAACAATTTATCAGAATTAGCTAAATTTCTTAAAGCTGTTGCTTTATCTACATAACTCATATGATAATTCACCATCCTTATTATTATTTAAATGAGTATCATAAAATTCTTTTATACCATTTATTAAATAATATAAATCTTTTGTTCCTGCAGTTTCAAAAGATGAATGCATTGCAAGCTGTGCAAGTCCAATATCAACTGAAGGAATTGATACAGAGCTTAATGATATAGCACCTAATGTAGAACCGCCTAAAATATCAGATCTATTTGTTGTATCTTGATATTTAACATTAGCGTTTTTACAAATTTCTTTAAAATAAGCACTTGATAATCCATCAGTTGTATATGAAGCTCTTGCTGCATTTTTAATTACAATTCCAGAATTTAAAAAACAAGAATTAGTTGCATCATATTTATTAGCAAAATTAGGATTATACCCTTGAGCATTATCTGCTGAAACAATAAATGAATTAGCTAATGCAATTTTATATTCTTCATTATTTAATCCTAAATTAAAAGCAATACGTTCTGTTGTATCCTTTAACAAAAGAGAATCAGCTCCATCTCTTGTTTTAGATCCAACTTCTTCTGAATCAAATAGAGCCATTATATTTATTGATTTATTATTTTTTGAATTTATTAAAGCTTTAGTTAATCCAAATGAACATTCTAAATTATCAATTTGTGGAGCCATAATAAAATCATTATTAATTCCAACTATATATCCTCTTTCAATAACACTTAAAAATAAATCATAGCTTAAAATATTATTTTTATTAATATTTAATTTTTTAGCAACTTCATCTAATAAATTAATTTCTATATTATCTTTATCAGATATAATAGGAACTAGGTCAGTTTGAGGATTTAATTCAACACCTTTATTTACATTTTTATTATAATGAATTGGCAGATTTGGAATCATCGCAACAGCTTTATCAAATGAAAATAATTTAGGTACAATTTTATCATTTTCTTTAACAAAAACTCTTCCTGCAACATCTAATCCTTTATCCATCCATGTATGGAAAATAGGACTTCCATAGACTTCAGTATTCAATTTTTGATATTTTTTTTCATCAAGCTTAAAATTTGGCTTTAATTTAAAAGTAGGTGAATCAAGATGAGCAGCTGTTATATTAAATGATAAATTAGATAAATCAGAAGGAATTGTAAAAGCTAAAACAGATGCATTATTTCTTGTTATAAAATATTTACCTGATTTTTTTAAATTCCATTTTTCATTTTCATATATTTTTTCATATCCTGATGAAATTAATATTTTTTCAATATTAAAAGCAGCATGATAAACTGTTTTTGATTCTTTTATAAAATTTAAAAATTCATTTATATAATCCATAATAAAACCTCAATTCTTATACATATATTATAATATTTTTAAATTAATTTACTAGCATTATTTTTTATAAAAAAGTATAATATTTTTAAGAAAGGAGATTACAATTAATGATTAAAAAATTAATAGCTGAGTGTTTAGGGACTTTTGTTTTAGTTTTCTTTGCTTGTGGTGTTGCAGCATTAACTGGTGGTAACGAGGTTGCTACTTCATTAGCTTTTGGTTTAGTAATTGTTGCTATGGCATATTCAATTGGAAGAATTTCAGGTTGCCATATTAATCCTGCAGTTTCTTTAGCTTTAGCAATTGATAAAAGAATTACTTGGAAAGAGTTTGCTTTTTATTCAATTGCCCAAATATTAGGTGGATTTATTGGCGCTATTTTATTCTTTGGAATTGCTAAAATGGCTAATTTTTCTTTACTTGGAGATGCATGCAACAATGTAATTAAAGCTGTAAGTTATGATGTATCTATTAATGATTATGAATTTAATTTAACATTTGGAAATGTATTATCATCTATTATATTAGAGATAATTTTAACATTTATATTTGTATATGTTATTTTAAATGTTACTGATTCTAAAAACAATACTAGCTTAATTGCTGGTTTAATTATTGGTCTAACATTAACATTAGTACATTTAGTTGGAATTCCACTTACTGGTACATCTGTTAATCCTGCAAGAAGTTTAGCAACAGCATTAGCACAATTAATTTATTCTGGTAGAGCAATTGCTTTAGCACAAATTTGGGTTTTTATTATTGGACCTTTAGCTGGTGGTGCATTAGCTGCATTAATATTTAAATGCTTACATAAAGAAGATACAAAAGATATAAAAGAAAATGAATAAATAATTAATAAAAGGGAAAATTTTTATTTTCCCTTTTATATTGATAATTTAAATTTTATAAATTTTCAATTTCTTCTTTAGTTAGGCCAGTTGCTTCTATAATTGTATCAATTTCTACATTTAAGGA
>CAJOQR010000135.1 GCA_905236965.1 uncultured Acholeplasmatales bacterium
AAAGTATTATATGATTCAAATGTTAGATCTTGTTTTGCAACTAAAATATCTTGTAAAGGAAAAGATTATGGAATTTTAAGAGTTGATATGACAAATTCTGGAAGAATTTGGCAAAAACTTGAAATGGATATTTTAATAATTGTTGCAAAATTATTAGGAATGGTACTTTCTGAAGAAAATAAAGATTTAGATAATTTATAAATAAAAAAATAAAAAAAAGGGGGGATTTTTGATGACAGATAAAGAAGTTGTTAAATTCTTTGCTAGAGCAGAAGATGCTATAATATTATGTTACAATTTAGCAAAGAAAAAAGTAGTTTATGCTTTTTATAGTAATATTGATTTAGTTTCAGATAATCCTATAACTATTGATGAATATTATGATTTAATTTCTGAAAAAGTTGATATTATTATTGATAAAGAAAAATTTTTGTCAAATTTTCATAACATAGTATTATCAAAGGATTTTTTTGATTTCCCTGATGTTTTTAAAACTAAAAAAAATAGACCTCTAAAAGTAAATATTAGAGGTGGTAAATTAGATTCTAATAACATTTTAATTAATATTATTAGAGAAAAAGAAATAGAAGATGAAAAGCAAGATGCATTGACTAAATGCGTTCCTTATTCTTATTTTGAAGAACAAATTGATGATTTAATTAAAAATGGAACCCCTTTTATATCAGGAATTATAGATATTGATAATTTTAAAGATTTTAATGCTAAATACAACCATACATTAGGAGATATAGTTTTAATTCAAACAGCAAGTATTATGAATCAAATATGTGGAACAAATGGATTGGTTTGTAGGCAAGGTGGAGATGAATTCTTATTTTATTATAAAATTGATAATGATTATGATAAAGTTCATAAATTTTTAACTGATTTTAAAATAAAAATTGAAAAATCAATTAATGAAATTATTAATGTTCCAGATAAATTAACAATTACAATAGGCTCAAGTAGATTCCCTTTAGATGGCGATAATTTTAATTTATTATTAATTAAAAATAAAGCTGCTTTAATAAGAGGAAAGAAAAAAGCTAGAAATTGTTTTATTATTTACTTAGAAGAAAAATGTGGTTATGTAGATGAGAAAACTGTTTTTGATAAAACAATTGATTCTAATGATGGATCTGCAAATATTAGTATTTTATCAGGTGTGTTAGAAGTTTTAAATACTGATTTTCCTATGAAAAAAAGAATTGAAGATTCAATGGGTTTAATAGGTTCTTTTTATTATCTAGATAGGATAATTTTAACACATGTTGATCCTAAAAATAATCAAATAACAGATATAACAGCTTGGTATAATCCAAGAACTAAAAAAGCAGAATATAAATATAGCTCTAAAAATATAAGCTTATGGAAATCTATATATAAAGATTCTAATTTGTTAGTTATTAATTCTCAAGAAGAAGGAGAAAAACTAATAATTAAAGATATTTTAGCTGCTTCTAATATTACAGCATGCGTTGCGATTGAATTAAGGCATGAAAATAGACTTTATGGTCAAATTAGATTTGAAATGACTTCTATTAATAGACATTGGTTATCTTCTGATATTTCAAGCTTTGTATTAATTGGCAAAATGCTTTCTTTAAAAATAGATAAAGAATATACAGATAGAGCCCATTATAAACAAATGTATTTTGATAGTATAACTAATATATTTAATTTACAAAAATTTTTAATAGAGGGTGAATTGTTTGTTAAAAATAATAATTTTCCAATTTATTCAGTTTTAGATATAGGTATTTATGAATTTACAAGTATTTTAAATATATATGGATCTAAAACAATTGAAAAATTATTGAAAATTATTGCTGAATTTTTATTGAGATTTGATGAAACAGATATTATATTTGGTAAAACTTCAAATAATAGATTCTCAATACTTTTCCCTGGAAAAGATGTTAATAAAATAAATGAAACCTTTAATCAATTGAAAAAATTTGTTAAAGAAAAATTTAAATTAGAATCAGGAGATGTATTATTACAAGCAGGTCTTTATATAAATGAGGCTAATGTTCCATTAACAGAGGCACTTGATAAGGCTGTAATTGCTAGAAAATCAAATCAAAATTTTGAAGATGTTATTGTATTTTCAAATAAATTATATGAAAAAGAAATAATGAGAATTGAATTAGAATCACATATTGAAACAGCTTTAGAAAATGATGAATTCGTTTTATATTTACAGCCTAAAATAGATACAAAAACTAAAAAAGTTGCTGGAGCTGAAGCATTATCTAGATGGAATTATAATTTTGAAAAAATTATTTATCCAAATGATTTTATTCCAGTATTAGAAAAGAATGGATATATTTCAAGAATGGATTTTATAGTTTTTGAAAAAGTATGTGCACTTCAAAAAAGATTACAAGAAGAAGGATATGAATTATTACCTATTTCTGTTAATGTATCAAGAAGCATTAGTAATTTTAAATTATATTTAAAAGAATTAGAAAAGATTAGATCAAAATATGATATTTCTGCTAAATTTATTGAAATAGAAATTACAGAAGGTATGTATTCTGCTAATAATTTAGTAATTAAAAATTTTATATCTGATCTTCATGCGATAGGATATAAAGTTTCAATGGATGATTTTGGTTCTGGTTATTCTAATATTATAGCTTTAGCACAATTAAATTTTGATATTATAAAATTTGATAAAAGCTTTTTAACAAATCCTTCAGATGAAAAAGAAACTTTAATAATAAGTAGTATGACTAATTTAGTAAAAAATTTAAATATGAAAGTATTATGTGAAGGCGTTGAAACTGAAGAATATGATAAATATTTAACTGAAATAGGTTGTGATTATATTCAAGGATATTATTATGATAAACCACTCCCAGTTGAAGCATTCGAAAAAAAATATATTATAAATAAATAAGAAGATAGGCTATTTAATTAGCCTTTTTCTTTTGATATAATATTTTGTGAGGAAATTATATGAAAAAAAAGGTTATAATTGGCATAATTTTATCTATAATTTGGATGATTGTTATTTTTTTATTTTCATCTAAATCATCTTTAGAATTAGATTTAAAAAATAATTTTATAGTAAAAACAATTATAAATATAATTGATAAAGATTTTGATATGCATACTATAGATGAAAAAAATGAAATAATATCTAATGTTTCATTTTATGTATCTAAAACTGCTCATTTTATAGAATATGGAATTCTATCAATATTTTTATTTTTTGCATTTGCATTTATAAAAAAATATAGTTTAAGATATTTTTTTATGTTAATTATTTCTTTTTTATATGCATTAAGTGATGAATATCATCAAACTTTTTCACAAGGAAGAACTCCAAGATTACAAGATGTTTTAATAGATACTTTAGGTGCATTAACATTTATTTTAATAATAGAATTTGTATTAACAATTTATAGATATAAAAAACTAAGGAGCATATATGATTGATTCTCATTCTCATTTATTTTCAAATGAATTTGATAACGATATTGATGAATGTATAAAAAGATGCAAGGATAATAATATTAATAAAATTATATTAGTAGGTTTTTCTAAAGAAACAAATGAAAAAGCATTAAATTATTCATCAAAATATGATATTTTTTATCCTACAGCTGGAATTCATCCAGATGAGGCTGATGATTTATATTTAGAAAAAATAGAAGAATTAAAGCAATTTGTTTTTAAAAATAAAGTATATGCCATAGGTGAATGTGGTCTTGATTATCATTACACAAAAGAAAACGCAGAAATTCAAAAAATAATTTTTAAAGCTCAAATAGAATTATCAATTGAATATAAATTACCACTTATTATTCATATGAGAGATGCAACTTTTGATACTTATAATATTTTAAAAGAATATAAAGGTAGAACAAAAGGTATAATGCATTGTTATAGTGGTTCTTTAGAAATGGCATATGAATTTATTAAATTAGGATTTTATATTTCATTAGGTGGTCCTGTTACCTTTAAAAATGCTAAAGAGCCAAAAGAAGTGGCCAAAAATATGCCTTTAAATAGATTATTAGTTGAAACAGATTGTCCTTTTTTAGCACCAACTCCATATAGAGGTAAAAGGAATGAATCAAGTTATGTAAAATTGGTTGCTTTAGAAATTGCTAAAATTAGAAATATAAGTTATGAAGAATTAGAAAAAGCGATTGATGAAAATATAAAGGAGTTATTTTCTATATGAATATAATTGAAAAATTAAAAGAATTAAATTTAACAATTTCTACAGCTGAATCATTAACAGGTGGTATGATTGCATCAAAAATATGTAATATAAGTGGAGCATCAAATTATTTTAAAGGTGGAATAGTATCTTATACTAAGCAAGCTAAATGTAGCCTTCTAAATTTAAATATGTTAGATATAGAAAAATATGGCGTTTATTCATATGAAACAGTTATAAGTATGGCTAAATCTATAAAAGAACAATTAAATACAGATATTTCTATTTCAACATCAGGTGTTGCAGGTCCAAATGATGATGAAAATGTTAAAGCTGGAACTGTTTATTTTTGTTTTATAATAAAAGATAAAATTATAACTGAAAAGAAATGCTTTAATGGTTCTAGAAATGATGTTAGAATTGAAGCATCAGAATATGCAATAAATAAAATTATAAATCTTTTATAGCATTCTAAATTGTGATAAAATATTTACAATTGAGAGGTTTTTATATGTTAGAAATTGACACATTAAAATTCATAACTTTAGAAGGTGGAGAATGTAGTGGAAAAACTACAATAATTGAAGCTTTAATAAAAAAATTTGATGAATTAAATATAAAATATATTACAACAAGAGAACCAGGCGGTATAAGAATTGCAGAAGATATTAGAAAAATAATATTAGATGTAAATAATACAGAAATGACACCTGAATGCGAAGCTTTACTATATGCTGCATCACGTATGCAGCATTTAAGCCAAAAAGTTATTCCTGCATTAAATGAAAATAAAATAGTTTTATGTGATAGATTTTTAGATTCAAGTTTAGTGTATCAAGGATATGCAAGAGGATTAGGAATTGATAAAATTTTGACAATTAATTCATTTGCTAAGGATTATATGCCAGGATTAACACTTTTTATAGATGTAACACCAGATGTTGCATTAAAAAGAATGTCTGGAAGAAATAAAGCAGATAGATTAGATTTAGAGACA
>CAJOQR010000136.1 GCA_905236965.1 uncultured Acholeplasmatales bacterium
ATGTATTTTTGTTGGAAGTAAAATACGTTGCAAATACATTTGAAAGTGCTATAATAAAAGTGAAAGGAATGTGTACCAAAAATAGTTATTTTAGTATACTACAGTATACCAAAATAGCAAAAACTAGTACACGAAGTGACTTATGGAAAGAATTTTATATCATGGTAGTGAATTTATAATAAATAAACCTGAATATTTAAATGGAAATAGACATAATGATTATGGACTTGGATTTTATTGTACAACTAATAAAGAACTTGCTAAAGAATGGGCAGCGAAAAGAAGTGGCAAAGGTTATATTAATAAATATAGTTTAAGAGATGATAGATTAAAAATTCTTGATTTGACTAAACCTCCATATAATGGTGTTTTATATTGGGTTAGTTTATTAATGCATAATAGGGAATTATCTAGCAATTTAAGAAATAATTATCCTAGAGAATTAAAATATCTTGAAGATAATTATTTATTAAATGTTAATGACTATGATGTTGTCATTGGGTATAGAGCTGATGATAGTTACTTCCATTTTCCTGAAGCTTTTGTTAGAAGTGAAATAACTTTAGAATCATTAAATTCAATTTTTATTGCTGGAAATTTAGGTAAACAATATGTCTTAATATCAGAAAGAGTTTTTAAATTGATTAAATTTATTGACTACCAAGAAGTTTTTGGAAATAGTCAAGAAGATTATTATAAAAGAAAAACTGGCGCTGACAAAATATTTACAGATTTATTAGAAACTGATAGATATAAAAAGGGCGTTAGGCTTAGAGATATGGTGATGGATAATGAATGATTTTGAAATTAATAATTCAAGAGAAACATTTTCTAGATTGTTTGTTTTAGCAATAAGAAATAAAATGAATTTAAGTTCATTCACAGCTATGCTAGAAAATAGTAATTATGTTTCTATAATAGAAAAAAATGTATATGATCCATTATTAAATAAATCTATAAGTATATTGTTTTATGAAATAACAGGATTTGAAGTTAAAGAAGATAATAGTTTTGGCGTTTATAATGATGCATATTGGTGTGGACAAAATTATTTTGATTTGCATTTAAAAACAAATAAGAGCTTTTCTTATATTTTTTTAAAACTACCATTTGAAGAAATGATGAATGTTTATACAATATTTCATGAAATGGATTTTACGTCCTTGGTTGAATATTATTATAAAAAATGTGATGAAAAAACAATAATAAGACTTTTATGTGAAAAAGCAAATAAGTCATTAAATGATATAAGTAAAGTTACACAAATACCTTTAAGTACATTAAAAAAATATAATATAAGTGATAATTTTTTATTTAAAGCATCATTTCAAAATATATCAAAGTTAGTAACTTATTTTAATGTTAACTATTCTTTGTTTAAGGAATAATTTATAAAATAAACTTATATATTTAACGAATAATTATGGTAAATATATTTCAAACTTATATTTAAATCATAAATGGTTTATCTAAAAATAAAAATACATTAAAAGAAAAAACTAAGGTGGTGTTAGTTATGGATTATAAAAAAGTATTAGAATCAAATGATTATGATTTTTTAAGAAATGATCCACTTTTAAAAGATAATATCTTATTTTTGACTGTTGCAGGTTCTCATGCATATGGTACTAATGTTGAAAGTTCTGATTTAGATATTAGAGGTGTAGTTTTAGAACGTGAAACTGATACTTTAGGATTAACTGATTTTGAGCAATATATCGATGCTAAAACAGATACAGTAATTTATACTTTAAAAAAATTTCTAAAGTTGGTTAAGGAATGTAATCCAAATATTATAGAAATGCTTTATTCAAAACCAGAACATTATCTTTACATTTCTCCAGTTGGGAAAATATTACTTGATAATAGAGACTTATTTTTAACTAAGCGTGCAGCATATTCTTTTGGTGGATACGCAAATGCACAGCTTAATAGATTAGAAAACGCAATTGCAAGAGATACATTAACTGAACATGATAAAATTGAACATATTAATAGAAGTGTTGAAAATGCTGCTAAATCATTTGAAACAAAATATAAGCTACCTGATAATGCTATAAAAACTTATGTAGGTTCATGGCATAATGGCTCACCAGAAGAGATTTTGGTTGATTTTAAGCTTGAACATTATCCTTTAGCTAGATTAAGAAGTATGATTGAGGAAATGACAAACGTTGTAAGAAATTATGATGAGACAGTTGG
The DNA here is from genome assembly GCA_905236965.1 of uncultured Acholeplasmatales bacterium. Classification (GTDB taxonomy): domain Bacteria; phylum Bacillota_I; class Bacilli_A; order Acholeplasmatales; family Anaeroplasmataceae; genus Anaeroplasma. The sequence goes on from CAJOQR010000136.1 coordinate 2,203, forward strand.
CCAAAGAAACAAAAAGAAGGATGACCAACATTTAAATAAACATATGATGCATCTAATTAGATTGTATTTTATGTGTAATGAAATTTTAGAATTTAAAACAGTTCATACATATAGAGAAAATGAACATAATCTTCTCATGAACATTAGAAATGGAAAATATAGAAACAGTGAAGGTTATGTTACAGATGAGTTTTATGATTTGTTAAATGAATTGAAAACGAAATGTGATAAGTTAAAAAAAGAAACTACTTTACCTGATGTGGTTGATACAAATAGATATAATGAGCTTGTGCTTAAATTATATAGAGAGGCAAGAAAATGAACATGACAATCAATGTGCCTGAATACATAAAGGTCATACAAGAAAGATTAATTGCAAATGAATATGAATGCTATCTTGTTGGTGGTTGTGTTAGAGATACGCTATTAGGACTTGAGGTTAAAGATTATGACTTAACTACTAACTGTGATTCAAGTACATTAAAGTCAATTTTTTCTGATTATAGTCTTATTAATAATAATGGCGAAAAGCATAACACCATTACATTACATATTAATGCTGAAAATGTTGAGATAACATCATATAAACATAATGAAAATGAGAAAAATACAATTGAAAATGATTTGCTGCATAGGGATTTAACAATAAATGCAATGGCATATAGTGATAAATTTGTTGATTTTGTTGGCGGATACGAGGATTTGAAAAATAAGATAATTAAAGCACCTGGTAATCCTTTAGAAAGAATAAAAGAAGATCCACTTAGAATTTTAAGAGCATTAAGATTTTCATCTAAATTAGGATTTGAAATAGAAGAAAAAACAGCTGATGCTATTCACCAATATAAAGAATTACTAGTTAATGTATCACCTGAAAGAATAAAAGTTGAATTAGATGGTATATTAGCTGGAAATAATGTAAAAAAGATATTAAAAGACTATAAAGATGTTATTTTTATTATTATTCCAGAACTTAAGATGATAGATGGTTTTGACCAAAAAAATCCATATCATAAAAATACACTTTATGAACATATAATTAATGTATGTGGTAATGTATTTTTAAATGAAACTAAAAAAATAAATTCGATTGTATTAACAAGAACGGCAGCATTATTTCATGATATTGGGAAGCCTTCATGCTTTACTATTGATGATAATGGTATAGGTCATTTCTATGGACATGCTGAAAAAGGCGCTTTAATTGCAGTAGAAATAATGAAAAGATTAAGGTATTCCAATGATGAAATTGAAAAAATTCAATATTTAATTATGAAACATGATTCAACTATTAATCCAACGAAAAAAAGCGTTAGAAAGAATCTTTCTAGTGTTCCAAATCAAGATGAGGAATTATTTGTTATGCTATTAGAACTTATGAATGCTGATAGATTAGATCACACTAGCCATGATTTAATGAATATTGAAAAAATAAAAGACATTATAAAGCAAATTAAAGAAGATAATGAATGTATTAAATTATCTGATTTAGCAGTGAATGGATTTGATTTAATTAAACTAGGATTATCTGGAAAAGAAATTGGTTATACATTAAATCATTTATTGGAATTGGTAATGGATGATAAAATAACTAATAATAAAGAAGAAATGATTGAATTCATTAAAAAGGTAAAATAGGATTTAATATGTTTTTAAAAGATTTAATAAATGAATATCAAATTTATATAGATACATCTGCATTAATGAATGTTGAAAAGCTTAAAGAGTTCATTGATAAAAACGAAACTTCTTATTATTTTAGAAATAAAATTATCATTTTAGCAAATGTTCATCAAGAGTTGATGGATTTATCCACTCATAAGAATAAAAATAAATCAACTAAAGCATCTAGAGCACTTGAATTAATAAAAAACTCATGTTTATTTGATATTAAAAATGAGTATAAAAGAAAAATTAAACCATTTGCTGATCCTAAAATACTTTCAACATTGATTGAAAATAAAGAAAAACAAAAGCAAATTTTAATTACTTTTGATAATAAATTAGCAAATGCGATATATGATATAAATAAATTTGAATGTCTATATCAAATTAATAATATTAAGGTTATGAAATTTAATGATTTTGGAGAATTGATTGAATATTCAAGTGTAAAAAAGCCTAATGAAAAGTCTCAGTTGAATAGTATCAATGCATTTGATTATATTGAGATGGTATTTTTAGTTTTAATTATAATTTCAACTATTATTATTTTAACAATTAATTCTCGTATGATTATAAACATATTTATAGGTTTTTTATTTCTTTCAATATTCATAGAATTTTTGTTAATGCTAAAAAGGATTATTAATAAAACTAGAAAACATTAATTAAAGGAAAATGATAAATATTAAATAAATGAACTAGAAAAATAGTGTTGATGTTTTAAAAAAGGATATTATAAATATGATTGAAAATAAAATTGATTGTAAAAGAATAGTTCAAGTTATACCAGGAGAATTTTGGAATTCTAATAGTGGTTTTAAGCTAGAAGATTTTAAAATATTTGGCTTTGAATATTTTAAAAACTATATCAATGAAATTAACATAAATAATATAAAAGAATTATCATTTACTGCTCATTATATATACTATGGGATTGATGAATTTCCTACAAATACTGCATTCTATGTAAGAGAAGATTTTAATATATTTCTTTGTTATAATTAATATTTAATTTAATTAATATTATTAAGAAATGATGTAAGAGTTAAAACAATTAAATGAATAATAAAATATTGAATTTCTAAAGTTAAAATGCTAAAATTTTATTTGAAAAAATGGAGATTAAAAGTTTATGAAGAAAATTGTAAAAAAATTATTTTTTGTTTTCTTGTTTTTTTTAATATCATTAAATATTAGTTCTTGTAATAAGCAAATAAATGTTGAATTTGAAGAAGAGATTAATATTTATAAAAATGATTCATTTGCTTTAAATGGTGTTATTTTCGAATCGAAAAATGAATGTTCATATATTAATGATGAAGTTTTAAAATATGATTTTAAAATTGATTTAATCAATAAAACTAAAAATAAAATTAATTTAAATGTTAAAAATCCAATAGCTTATGGAAATGATTCAAAGCTTGAAGAAGAAATATTAGAATCATATGATGAAAATAATTATTTATTTAATAAATTATTTAAAGAAAAAGATATTACTTTAGATAAAAATGATGAAATAAGTATAGATTTTATTTTGATAATTCAAGATGGTAATCCTTTAGCAAAATATAGAATTGATTTTGAAATAAATAATGTTAATGCTTATATTTATTCATATGAAGAAGGAAAGACATTTGATAAATTTATATATATACATGATCCTTTAAAATATAACAAAGTGTTAGAGGATGCAGAATATGATGAAAATGCAGTTTTTGGCTTTATTCCAAATGAAACAGGAAGCTTAAAGGGTTATAGGATTTATAATTGGACTAATTTAGACGATGTATTAACATATAAAGAAGAAAGAATTAAATATGTTGATAATAATGATAAAAAAATAAAAGAATTAGAAAATAATCTTATAAAAGAAGGTAAGTCAATTGAAGAAATTGCTAAAGCTTGCTCTAATTTAAGAAATGAAATTAGATTAGATGCATATAAAGATAATCCAGAAGGGGAAGCAATTTTAAGAAAAAGAAATTTAGAAAGATATGGTCATGAGGAAGGACCTCTTCCAGAGGAATTATATGCTTTATATGGTTCTTGGGAGACTGTTTTAGAAAAATGTTATTCAACTAATCCAGGAATGGATGCATGCTGTGGTGTTTATGATTTATATTTTTATTTATATAAAGGTTTAGCATATAAAATATATGATCCTATGGATTGTGGTTGTTAAAAAGCCTAAAAAAGGCTTTTTTCTTTTATGATAATTAAAAAAATTAATAATACATATTAAAAAAATTAATAAAGTCTATTGATTTTTTTAAAATATTAGTTATAATTTAATTAAGGAAGTGATTAATATGAAAGATATTATTGATTATTCAATTATAAATGGTGAAAAGGTTTATGCTAAAACATTAAAAACAAATTCTGGAATAGAAATAAATGGAGAATTTAATTTATCACCATTTGATTATTTGCAAAAAGAACAATTAGAATTTGCATTAGTTTTTATAAAAAACCAAGGCAATATTAAAATGATTGAAAAGCAATTAAATATTTCATATCCAACAGTTAAGAAAAATTTAGATGAATTATGTAGTTCATTAGGATTTAAGGCATTCAAAATTGATAATGATGTAAAACCTGATAGAGAAATAGTAAAAGAAAAATTAAAAAATGGAGAAATTAGCTTTGAAGAAGCAGAAGATATGCTTGGAGGTTTATAATGAAAAAAGATTATCTAAAGGAATTAGAATTATATCTTGATGAATATAATGTTGAAAATAAAAAAGATATATTAAAAAAATATTCTAAAAGATATGATTTTGGATTAGAATCAGGCTTAAATGAAGAAAAAATAGAAGAAATGCTTGGCAATCCAAAAAATATAGCTCAGCAATATGCTGATATAATTGATGTTGATAAAATTTATGATAAAGATTATGAAATTATAATTAATTTAACTACTGAAGATTTGATTATAAAACCATCAAAAGATTTTAATATACATATAGAATTAGATGATTTAGAAAAAGATGATTATCAAATTGAAAAAGATGATAAGCATTTATTTATTAAAAGAAGCAAAAATAATTATTTTGGAACTAAAATCAATGGTAGTATTATAATTGAAATTCCAGAAAGATTAAAAATAACAAAATATGATATAAAAACAATTTCATCAGATATAGAATTAAAAGAAATATATTCAGAAGATTTATATCTACATACAAATAATGGAGATATTAATGTAGATTTTATTCAAAGTGATAATATTAAAATTGAAACTGTATCAGGAGATTTTAATAGCGATAATATTAAAACTAAATTTATAAATTTAGAAACAATTTCAGGAGATTTTAATATATCATCAATTGTATCTGATGAGCTTAAAGCTCAAAGCATATCAGGAAATATTAATATTAATTCAGCTTATGTTGGTAAAGTGACATCAAATTCTGTTTCAGGTAATATATTAATAAATGGAGATGAAATAGGATTAAATGTAAAAAAATCTATTAAAAAGACTTTTAATAAAATAAAGAAGGCGATAAAAAATGATTAAAAAAATTACATATAAGCAAAGAATTTCTTATGCTACTCCAATTATTTGTTTAATAATATATTTAACAATAGGTTATATATTTGATATTTGGTCTCCTACCTGGGTTGTATTTTTTGCAATACCAATAGTACCACTAATGCTAGATTCAGATGATTTAAGAATTTTTTATCCTATAATGATTTTTGCAGCTTATTTAGCAATTGGCTTTAGTATTGGAGCTTGGCATCCAGCTTGGATATTATTTTTAACAATTCCAGTTTTTTATATTTTAGTTCCTAAAAAATGTTTTAAAAAAAGATATAGAATAGAATAAAATAAATGGTGAAAATTCACCATTTATTTTTTATATATAGGGCCTTTTTGTTCTTGAAAAATTAAATTTAAATCAAAAATTGAATCTAAAATTAAAGAAGATTTGAATTCAATATCTAATGTATTAGATAATCCTTGCTTTATATTTGTATAATATATAATATTTTTTTTAATATTATTTAAATAATTTTTTCCTTTTTCATTAAATCCTAAAATTCTAATTATATTTTCATTTAATGCATTTTCTGCATCAATTTTTTTTACATTTAATAAAATATACATAAGCATTCTTTTAATTCTTGTTTTTGTATATCTTTTAGTTGCTAAAAATGAGATAAACGAATCTAATGAATCATAATTTATAATTTGATGTAATTTATTTTCTAATCCTTCATCAACAAAAAATATTTCTTTTAATTCATTATTAGTTTTAGATAATATTTCATATTTTAAATATTTAAAAATTTTATTTTGATCTAATATTTTATTTTTATCTTTTAAAACAAAAGAAGGACAATAATCATTTAATAACTCTAAATTAGATCTAATAGAATATGCTGATGCAATATAATTATTAGAAGGAATTAAATCATTAAAATTTGATTCTTTTCTTTTTATTGTTTTTAAATCTATATTATAATTATTATCTTTTATAATTTTATAATATGAATATCCTAACATATCATTTGGCTTTAAATTTATTATTTTAGAAATAGATTCTTTATATGAATAACCATCACTAATATATTTTTTTATTAAATTATCATTTTCATTCAATAAATTATATGCTTTTTCATATAATAAAATATTATTTTCTTCGCTTCCAATATATATTTTATTTACACCAATTTCATTTAAAATATTTATTGATTTTAATGCAAAAATATCAGCTCTCTCCATTGAATATATTAATGGAAGTTCTATTATTAAATCTATTCCTAATTCTAATGCATGGAAAGTTTTTATAAATTTATCAAAAATTGATAAATCTCCTCTATTAGTAAAAGAAGAAGACATTATTCCAATGATTAAATCAGGATTTTCTTTTTCTTTAATTTGTTCTATATGATATTTATGACCATTATGTAATGGGTTATATTCTACAATTACACCTACAATATTCAATTTAATCACCTTTTTTATATTTTATATTATTTTTTTTTTATTTTATAGTAAAAAATATATAATTTTGATATAATTTAAAAAAATTAGGAGCAAAAAAATTATGAATTGGAATTTTAAATTAATATATGAAAGCAATGATTTATTTTATAAAGATTTAGATAAAATAGATTATTTAGTAAATGAAATTTTAAAATTAAAGGGGAAATTAAATACATTTGAAGGATTTAAAAATTATAATTTATTAAATCGTGATTTAGAAAAAATAATTTCTAAAGCATATACATATGCATCAATGAAATATGATCTTGATCAAAGAAATCAATCTTCAGAAAAGGATTATGCATTAATTTATAATAAATATAATCAAGCTATGTCTAAATTATCATGGGTAGACCCAGAATTATTAAAAATAGGTGAAGATGTTTTAAATGATTTTATTGATAAATCAAAAGAATTAAAACCTGTTAAAAAGAAAATTAAAACTTTATTTAGGATGAATAAATACGTTTTAGATGAAAAATCAGAAGAAATTATTTCATATTCAGAAGAAGCGTTTCAAAAATTTAATGAATTATATGATAAATTATGTGTTGTAGATCAAAAACCAAAATTAATAAAACTATCTAATAAAGAAAAAATATTAGTTGATACATCATCTTATACATATTATTTAGAAAATTTAGAAAATCAAAATGATAGAAAAAAGGTATTTGAAGCATTATATAGTTATTATGATTTTCATAAAGCTACATTAGCACAAATTTATGATGGAATATTATCTAGTGAGAATGCATTAAAAAAATCTAGAGGCTTTGATTCAATTTTAGATATGTATTTATATCCAAATGAAATAAATAAATTAGTTTATAAAACATTAATTGATACTGCTAAAAATAATACTAAGCCATTAAAAAGATATATTAAATTAAGAAAAAAAGCTTTGGGATTAAAAACATATCATACATATGATAGAATGCGTTATATAACAACATCAAAAAAAGAATATAGTTATGAAGAAGCTAAAAGATTGGTTTTAGAAGCTGATAAATTTATGGGCGAAGATTTTTATAAAAAAGCATTATTTGTTTTAGAAGATGGTAGAGTATCTGTTTTACCTAATGAAGGTAAAAGAAGTGGAGCTTATTCAACTGGAACATATGATGATGGACCTTTTATTTTATTAAATTATAAAAATAGCTTAAATGATGTATTTACTTTAGCTCATGAGGCAGGACACTCTATTCATACATGCTATTCAAATGATGCAGAACCATTTGAAATAGCTAATTATGAAATTTTTGTTGCTGAAATTGCATCAACATTTAATGAACAGGTTTTATTAGATTATATGCTAAATAATACATTAGATAATAATGAAAAAATTGTTTTATTAGAAAATTCAATAAATAATTTAATTTCAACATTTTATCGTCAAATTTTATTTGCAGATTATGAACTTATAGCTCATGAATTAAAAGAAAAAGGAGAACCAATTACAGAAGATGTATTATCTAATATAATGATTGATTTATATAAAAAATATTATGGAATAAATTTAGAAAAGGAAATTTTAAAAAAATATGTTTGGGCATATATTCCTCATATGTTTCATTCTCCTTTTTATGTATATCAATATGCAACATCTTTAGCAGCATCTTTAGCAATTTATGAAAAAATAAAATCACATGATGAAAATGCATATAATAATTATATAGAATTATTAAAAAGTGGTTCTAAGGATTATCCTTTAGAATTGGTTAAAAAAGCTGGTGTTGATTTAACTAAAAAGGATCCTTATATATCTTTAATAAATAGAATTGATGAATTAGTTAGTGAGTTAGAAAAATTAATTTAATAATTTATTAACTTTAAGTTAATATACCTTGAATAAAATATGTAATTATGTTATTATTTTATCGATGAACTTTAAGATAGTCCAGAGAGGCTAACAAGAAATACCTAATATAATTATATGTTAAGTTTTTTATAGTTTTCTTTGGATTATTTAAAGAAAACTATTTTTTTATGTAGGAGTGTGATTGTAATGAGAGGTTTACTAACTTTAAAGGATTTGTCTTGTGATAAGATTATTGAATTAATTAAATATGCTATTAAACTAAAAAAAGGGTTTCGTATTTCTTATCCAGATAAGAAAATTGCGACCCTATTTTTTGAAAATTCAACTAGAACACAATATTCATTTCAATGTGCTTTAATGAATTTAGGCATAAAAGTAATTGATTTTGATACACAATTATCAAGTATTGCTAAAGGTGAATCATTATATGATACAGTTAGAACATTTGAAGCATTAGGTGTTGATGGTGTAGTTATTAGACATTCAAAGGATAGATATTTTGATGAATTAGAAAACATTAAAATTCCAATTTTTAATGGTGGTGATGGTAAAGCTAATCATCCAACTCAAAGCTTATTAGATTTAATGACGATTTATGAAGAATTTGGTAAATTTGATGGATTAAAGTGTTGTATTGTTGGTGATATATCTCATTCTAGAGTAGCTCATACAAATATTGAGGTTATGCAAAGATTAGGTATGGATGTATATATATCTGGACCAGAAGAATTTAATGATAATTCTGCTAAATGGATTCCTTTTGATGATGCTATAAGTCAAATGGATGTTATAATGCTTTTAAGAGTTCAATTTGAACGTCATAAAGAAAAAATGAAAATGAGTGTAGAAGAATATCATGAAAAATATGGTATGACATCTAAAAGAGTTGAAAAAATGAAAGAAAATGCAATTATTATGCATCCTGCACCAATAAATAGAGGGGTTGAAATTGCTGATGAAGTTGCTGAATGTGAAAAATCAAGAATATATAAACAAATGACTAATGGTGTTTATATTAGAATGGCTGTAATTTCTGATGCATTAGATGGTAATTTATAATGGTTATTAAAAATGGAAGAATTATAGAAAATAATTCATTAGTTTATAAAGATATTTTAATAAAAAATGATATAATTGAAAAAATAGATAATAATTTATTTGATGATGAGATTATTGATGTAAAAGGTGCTCTTATAATGCCTGGTGGTGTTGATGTTCATGTTCATTTTAGAGAGCCAGGCTATGAATATAAAGAAACAATAAAAACTGGTTCTTTAGCTGCTGCAAAAGGTGGATTTACAACTGTTTTAGCAATGCCTAATTTAAATCCTGTTCCTGATACAAGCGAAAATTTAAAAATTGAAGAAGAAATAATAAAAAAAGATGCTTTAATAAATGTATATCCTTATGTTGCATCTACTATGGGACAAAAAGGAGAAATTAAAGCAGATATTAAATCTTGTGCAGATAGAGTTTATTCAATTTCTGATGATGGTATGCCTGTTAATAATTTAGATGTATTAAAAAGTGTAATGCTAGATGCTTTAAAATATGATTTAGTTTTATGCTCTCATAGTGAAGATAAATCAAAAGAATTAGGCTCTGCAGAATCAGAATATTCTGCTGTAAGAGCTGAAATAAAATTAGCAAAAGAAATAGGCTGTAGATATCATTTTTGTCATTTATCAACAAAAGAATCATATGATGCTATAAGAAAAGCTAGAAAAGAAGGATATAAAAATATTACATGTGAAGTAAGTCCACATCATTTAACATTAAATAAAGGAATGATGCTTATTCCTAATGGTAATTTTAAAATGAATCCTCCTTTAAGAGCTTATAATGATATGGATGCATCTATAAAAGCATTAATAGATGGTACAGTTGATTTAATCGCAACAGATCATGCTCCTCATAGTGAAATTGAAAAGCAAAGAGAATATTCAAAATGCCCTAATGGAATTATTGGATTAGAAACTTCTTTTCCAATAATATATACTCAATTTGTTAAAACTGGTTTAATTAGTTTAGATAGATTTTTAGATTTAATGGTTTATAATCCTATTAAAATTTTTAAATTACCTGAAAGAAAATTAAAAGAAGGCTATAAAGCTGATATTTGTGTTTTAGATATAGATAATCCTCATATTTATGAAAAAAAAGAAATTTTATCTAAAAGTTGTAATTCTCCTTTTATAGGAAATGAATATTATGGCTTTAATATATTAACAATTTGCGGTGGCAAAATAGTATATAAAAAAGGAGCATAAAATGAAAAAGAAATTAGTGTTAGAAAATGGAATGGTTTTTGAAGGAGAAGGCTTTGGAAGCGAAAAAGAAAGGATTGCAGAATTAGTTTATAATACATCTGTTGTTGGATATCAAGAATCATTTTCAGATCCTTCAAATTTAGAATATATAATGGTTATGGCATATCCTGTTATTGGAAGCTATGGATTAACTGATGAGGATTATGAATCTAATGAATTAACTATTTCAGGATTAGTTGTTAGACAATATTCTAAATACCCTTCTAATTTTAGATATACTCATGAGCTTCAAGAAAAAATGGATGAAGAAGGAGTTCCTGGTATATCTGGTATTGATACAAGAAAAATTGTTAGAATTCTTAAAGAAAATGGTTCTATGAGAGCTATGATTGCAAATATTGAAACATCAAATGATGAATGCATAAAAAGAATAAAAAATTATTCTGTACCAAAGGATATAGTTGCTAAAATATCAACTAAAAAAGTATGGTATTCAAGAACTTTAAATTATAAATATACAATTGCTTGTATTGATTTAGGCTTAAAAAGAAGCTTAATTAAAATGTTAAAAGATTTAGGATGTAATGTTGTTGTTGTACCATATGATGCAACAATAGATACAATAATGAAATATAAACCAAATGGAATTTTTATCTCAGATGGTCCATCTAATCCATATGATATAGAAAATATAATCGATACAATTAAAACATTAAAAGGCAAAATGCCAATATTAGGTGTTGGTTTAGGTCAAGAAATTATAGAGCTTGCTTATGGAGCTAAATTATATAAACAAAAGGTTGGTCATAATGGATCAAATATTCCTGTTAGAAATTTAAAAACAAATAAAATTACAATAACTAGTCAAAATGATCAATATGCAGTTGATACTAAATCACTAGATGAAACAGAATTAAAGCCTACTCATCAAAATGTTATTGATAATGTTATAACAGGTGTTGAAGATATTCTTAATAAAGTGATTGCTGTTCAATATAATCCAAACCCTACAGATGAAGATTTTGTTTTTAAAAGATTTGTTGATCTAATAGGAGGTAATAAAAATGCCTAGACGTAGTGATATTAAAAAAATTATGGTAATTGGTTCTGGTCCAATTGTTATAGGTCAAGCTGCTGAATTTGATTATGCAGGTAC
>CAJOQR010000137.1 GCA_905236965.1 uncultured Acholeplasmatales bacterium
AAAAAAATATTTTCCACTAAAAATTTAAAAAATTATATAATATATAATTAAGAATAAATAATATAAATATTAGTTTTTAGTGAATTTTTCATATATTATTTATACAAGTGAAAAATAATATAAATAACTGTAAAAAAACATAAAAAAAGGGCCTAAGAAAAATGATTGTTGAAAAAATAAAATATCTACTTAAAATCAAATCACTTCATATAATAAAAGAAATTTTTTGTTTTTGGACGAAAAGCAAAAATTAAATAATTTATTTCCCTTTTCATCAAATACTTCTTCATAAGGAAACTTTGAAGCAAAATTAATATATTTTCAATCTAAAACATTTCCATTCTTATCAAATAAGGTTTTACCTGGAACTTCGGATAAAACTTTTTTATAATATGTATCTAATTTATTACACTTTTTATCAAATATTTGTGCAATGTTTTTAGTATCAGTTATACTTTTATTTTCATCAATGATAATAGATACGACATCCCCATTATAATTCTTGATTTCCAAATTTGTATCATTTATACTCATAAAAAGGCTATTATATTTTTATTTAAAAAACTATTCATGCTATCATTAACATCTTTCATACCATTATTTATATAATTAGAAATCTCATTCTGAATGGAAATCAATACTTGGGTAAAAGATCATTATTTTTTAAAGAATCCAGATCTTTAAAATCATCTTGTATTATACTTGTGATTATATTGTTTTTATTTTTTTTATCATTATCTTTTTCAATTTGGCTTGCTAATAAAACATTTTCTGGTTTAATATCCCTGAGAGCTATACCATATGAATGAATGTAATATACAGCTTTTCCAAAATTTATATATAATTACAAAGACCTTTTCTAGGTTTAAGATAAAATTTCTTTCTTTGAGAAAAGACTCCAGAACATTATTCCATTATTATATAAATATCCTCATTTCCAAAAATATCATATAATTTAATTATATATGGATGCTAACATATTTTTAATATTTCTATTTCGGTTCTAGCAAGTTCTAAATTTGTTGAATCCATATTATTCTTATTCATTATTTTTACTGCTAATTTTTCTTTTGTATGTTTATTTATGCCTAATTTTACCAAAGCCAAATTTTCCTTTCCCTACTTTTTACTTTATATCATATATATCTAATATATTGGTATATCCTGTTGCCTTTTTTAACACTGAAATCCAAATATTATAATCCTATTCACTATCACAATAATTATCTCTATGTTTTGTTGGGCCTATTATTGTAAATATATGATATATTTTACCTTGAATTTTTTTTATTCCTTCAGTTTTTGAAAATAGTCTCCTTGGATTATGCATTACTCTTTGAAATTTTTCATTTTTATTTTTATAACAATAAAAATCTTCATAAATGAATTCAAACCATAATTTTTTCATTTTATCTTTTTAGAATTTAAAGTTCAACCTTCTTTTTCCTTTTCTAATCTTCATCATTTCTAAAGAATCACTTGATGAATCTTTATCATTTTTATCATTTTTTTCATCATCATTATTATGTATAAATACAATATTATTATTTTCTTTTTCATTATCCAAATCTTTTCCTTTTTCTCTTGCTATTTTTTTCGCTTGTTTAAAAGCAGGTTTTAAAGGTGAATCTTCTCTTATATCATTTTCTCTTTTTTTCCTCGATGTTAACTCGTTAATTCTTTATTAATTTATATATAATTTATTTTCGCTTTTATTTTCATTTTTATTGTCATTTTGAATACTTTTTTTAAGTCCACTAAATATAACTTCTTTTTCTTCATTTCCAAAGGCCTGTAAATATAAGACATTTTGCCCACTAAAACTATAAGAATTTTTCTTTTTGGAGCTTCTCTTATTATAGGTGATATTGAAAAATCTGTTTGAGTATCAACATTCTTTGCATTCAAATTTTCTGTATTGTGTTTTGGAAAATTAATTGAGTTATTTTGTCTATGGAATCTTCTATATAGGGAAAAACTTGTTGTTTTGTCGGAGATGATAGTAATCTTTTACGTTTACCCTTGCCCTGGTCACTTGATTTTCTTGAATTATCTCTACTATTATGTTGAAATGATTGAATATTTTTATTAGCAAATTGTTTCCTTTCTAATAAAAATAAAAAATCATAAAATGTGTATCTGAATTTACATTTTCTATTATATATTTAAATTGCTTTTTTTTTATTTTAGGACTTTTTATATGTGAATCACTAAAGCATGCATTTAAAATATCGCATAATTCTTTTTGACTTGTTAGTCTATTTTTATAACTTATATTCACCCAATGTACTATTTTTCTCCGAATTATGGGGGGCCCATCTATGTTAAATTAATATAGGGTAACACTATTCTTATATCCTCTTGACTGGTTTTTCCATCATTATCAAATCCATAGAAAAGTCATATTAGTAATTTAAATGTAGTGATTCAAAATGCAAAACAATTTACCAATTAAATTTAAATAAAAGAAAAAATAGTTAATAAAACTATTTATTTAATGTGGTTCAATATCATTCTTTATATCTAGTTTTTATTTCTTTATTATGCCTAGTCGCAATTAAAAATTTAATATTATAATTATTATATCTTTTTCTATTAATAATAAAAGTCAAGTATAAAGAAGAAGAAATAATTTAATATTTAAAATTTATTTTAAACAACAGGTATATTAACATGAGCAGCAACAACA
>CAJOQR010000138.1 GCA_905236965.1 uncultured Acholeplasmatales bacterium
AAAAATTGAATAAATAACTGTGACCAGATTTCTATGTTGTTCCCATTCAGTGGATTTAGAAGAAATACAAATTGCTCCATCATCAAAAGATATATTTGGATGATATATTTTTGTTTCAAATTTTATATTAGGAGGTTCATCAGGATAATTCTTAGGAAATTGCATTGTTAATTTAAATAATCCTTTTTCATAGCAACTATTATTTGGTCCTTTTAATAAAACATTCCAATTAAATATATTTGTTTTTTTTTTTGGTCCTACACTACATCCAATATGAGTTAGTAATTGATTTTTTTTAATCCTATCTAATTCATCTCTTAAGTATTCTTCAGCCATTTTAATAGAAAGTATAGAATTATTGCTTATAATTACCTGAAAATAGTTAAGACTTATCATATAAAATATAAAGAAATTATATGCAAAGAAAAAAATAAAAAAAATGTCTAAAACTCCAGAAGATATAATAAGAGATGAATGGGATATGTTAAAGAAATCAGGCCTATTAAGCCAAATTGGTTGCTCAGCTGGTCCAATAAGAACTAAAGGAATATATAATATGTTTAAATGGAAAGCTTTAATGAGGGCTCCGAAAAATTCACCATATGATGGATATCTCTATCAATTTGAAATAGAGTTTCCAAAAGATTATCCAAATTCAGCTCCTAAAGTCAATTGTAAAACTAATATATATCATATGAACATTAGCACAGATGGTAAAGTTTGTGTCTCTTCAGTTAAAGATGAATGGGGAAAAGCCAAAAATATTAGTACTGTACTTTTATCTATTTTTATTATTTTTAATAAGCCAAATCCTGGAAGTCCATATAGAAGTGATATCGCTAAATTATATAGAGAAAATCTTCAAGAATATGAAAAAAGAGTCAAAGAACACTGTGCCAAATATGCAATGAAAATATAATTATTTTTATGAATAATATAGCAAATAAAATATTTAAAAACTTTTCAAAACATTTTTTCTTATTGTTTTAAATCATTTGTTTAGAAGCATTGGCTTTATGCTCTATAAGCCAAAAAAATTTCTTAATATCATTTTAAAATAAATTATTTATAAATTAAATTCTTTTATAAATAATTAATGATATTTAAAATTTAAAATAAAGAAAAGCAAAAAATTAGATATATTTTAAAATTTATAACAATATATATGAAATTATTTTTATAAAATACCAGCATTAAATTGTCCTAAAAAGTTGATAGTATTTCCATCTCTTATTCCTTTCTCTATTAAAGAATCATTGTCCATTAGAATATTTCCATTAAATACCAATTCAATATCTCCTATAACATTATATTTTAATTTAATTTCTTCTTTCAATTTAGCAACATTATCGGATTCCATTATATATATTGATTCACATTTATTTTTCGAGTCAATAATCAATAGCTTCATTTAAATTATAAGTTTATGTTTATTAAAAAATAAAAATGGAAAAGATAAATATAATTTTTTAACTATTTTTAATTAACTATTTTCTTAAATAAGTTTATAATCATTTAAAAATTAATATTTAAAATGATGGGCAATTGCTATGGATATGAAAAGCCTCGTCATCATGAAATTCAGATTAATAAATTTAATACTTCATCCATCAACAACAAAGCAAAACATGGAACAAATTTATATGAAAGTTATCCAAGAGATAGTGAAAGAAAAAGGCTTAAAAATAGTAAAATACAATTACCAAATATAAAAAGTAATAATCAAATTGATAAACCTAAAAAATTAATCCCACATCAAGGTTTCTATAATAAAGGAAAAAAATCAATAAAAAATTATTATGAAGAAATTAAACCTGGAAAGCCTGCAACTAATCCAACTAATGTTAATAATAATATGAATATTAAAAAAAAATATATACAAAGAAATCCTTCTAATGCTGCTAATTATAGAATTGAATTGAATAAAATTGATGATTTTAATAAAAAAAAAAATGCTGAAAAAATTCAAAACAATATTTCTACAGTTAAAGTTGGAAATAATTATTTACAACCTACTTTAAGACCTGAATCTAGTAATGAAGAACATAAAATAAAAATACCTAATAGAAATATAAGTGAAATTAAAAAGCCTATTACCAAAAACAATTTTCTTCAAAATTTAAATAAAGTAGAAAAGTATATCAATGGTGCAATTGGCTTATCTAATATAGGAAATACTTGCTATTTTAATTCGGCTATTCAAAATTTAAAAAATATTTATCC
>CAJOQR010000139.1 GCA_905236965.1 uncultured Acholeplasmatales bacterium
ACTTTAAATCAGGAATTGTGCTTAAATATAAAAAAATTACGAATTAACAATAGTTTTTTTCAAAAAACTAAAAAATTATTACAATTTCCAAAACTTGAAGAATTAAATGTCTATGAATTAGAAATTATAGAAAATATAAAATTAGTATTTGATTTTTCATCTCTAAAAAATTTAAAAACATTATACTCCCATTATGAGCTGTTTTTACTATTATATAATTTACCTTTAGAAAAACTAATAATATTTGATGCTAAAAAAGAATAACAAAAAGAGTTATTGCAAAAAATTATAGATAAAAAAACTTTATTAAGTATTTCTTTAGGCTTAATATTAGATTCTGAAGAAATATTATCACTCAAAGGCCAAAATTGTACAGTTCAAGAGGCTGATATTGGTAGCTTACATGCAATTAAAGTAAATGCATTTCAAAAAAAATTTCCTAATGTATTTTCTTTATATGCATCTTTAGAATTGGGAGGACATGAAGATAGGAATAAAAAGATCGTTGAATTAGAAGAAAATAAGAGTCTAAAATTAAAAAAAATTTCTATCGATGCTAATGGAAATAATGATGTAAAATTACTTTGTGGAGCATATGAGCAATTAGAATGGTTTAGTTTCGAATACGCCTCTTACTCATGTTATTTTGAATTTGATATTCCTATGCTTATTTATGAGAGTGATGTTGTATTTAAAAATTTATCACATTTTAATTTTAGCATCGATGCTGAATATGATGGGTTAGATTTTGATATTTTACTTAATATATGTTCAAATTTGGATAAGATGCCAAATTTAAAATATTTTTGTTTTAATCATTTTATTCACGGTGAAGTCGATAAAGAAACCTATAAATTAATGATTACAAAATTATTATTAAAAAATTTATCAAGTCTTATATTAAAAATATATCCCAAAGATTGTGTTATTTATTATTCAGCTGATGAACTTAAAGAAATATATCCAGAAGTTTATGTAGAAGAATATGATATAATTGAAATTTCTAAATATGAAGAGGATGAGAATGATGAAGAATCAAAAAAATCTCAAAAATCTCAAAATTCAGATTAGATTTAGTGATTAAGTGATTTATCATTTATTAATTATTTTATTGTTAAATTTAAATGTTTTTGTGTAAACTAAAAAAATATGGGGATTTGGGATTGGTTCCAATCCCCAATTAAAAAGAGCTTTTAATTTAATTAACTTACTTTAAATTTAAAAATAATAATTTTTACATAATTCTTATTAGATTTTATAATTTTTTAATTTATCTTGAACAAAACTTATTTATTTAAAATAATTAATGTCCTATTAATAATTAGTAGCCCATCTTCTTGTAGGTTGATTTAATTTTGTACTAATAGTTCCCATATTTACGCCAGTATCTCTTTTATATACTTCCAAATATTCATTCAAATCATTATTCTAAATAACATTATCCATCCTGCATGTCTAACTCCCATAGCATCAGAATGATCATTATGGATATTAAGTGGTCCTGATATTGCACGGTTTACTAAAGACATTACAATAGGTAATCTTAAGCTTGATGCAATATTAACCATTTCCCATATTAAGCATAAACCATTAGCTGATGTTGCTGTCATAGCTCTTGCACCAGCAGCTTCTGCAGCAATGGTAGCAGTCATAGCACTATGCTCACTTTCAACTGGAACGAATTCTGTATCTACAGTTCCATTACTTACGAATGATGAAAAGTATTGTGGAATTTCTGTAGAAGGTGTGATAGGGTAGGCTGCAACAACATCTGGATTTATTTGTTTCATAGCAGTAGCAACTGCTTCATTACCGCTTAAACGCTCTCTAATTGACATTAATTATCACCTTCCTCTTTCATTTCTATTGCTTTAAAAGGACATACTTTGGCACAAACCCCACATCCTTTACAATAGTCATAATTAAAATCTCCTCTTGTTCCGTCAGGATTAATTGTTATTGCATCATCTGGACAAACAGGAAAGCACATACCACATTGCTTGCATTGTTCGCTTAAAAAGATAGGTTTGGTTGAACGCCAGTCACCAGTTTTAAAATCTCTTGCATTTCCTGATGCATATATATTTCCAGCTTCAGTTAATTGGCAAGCAGGTGTGTTTTTATCTATATTCTCTGACATATTAATTCTCCTTTCAATATGTATTAATTCTTAAATTTATTGTATTATTGTATTTTAACGACTCTCTCAAGTGCTAAATTTAATGCTTTCATATTACCATCTATTACTTCAAGTTTTTTAGCAAATTTATGCTTGAATGAACCTTCCATATCACTTAAGAATGTATCTTCTGGAATAACACCAGTTACTTTTACAATAGCTGCAAGCTATGGTGTATCTGGAAAATATTTTCCCAACGCTTCAATTGAAATACTTCTAGCATCAATTGTGTAAATTCCTCCGTTATATCCTTTTAGTTTTGCTTTTAAACTTTCCGCATCTTTTGTTGTGTTTACTAGTATTGCACCGTCTTCTTTTAGACCTGCTGTTACATCAACACAATCAAGAAGAGTATCATCAACTACTACAACATAGTTTGGTTCGTATATTGCACTATGAATAGTAATTGGATTATCGCTTATACGATTGTATGCTGTAAGTGGTGCACCCATTCTTTCTGGTCAATATTCAGGGAAACCTTGAAT
>CAJOQR010000140.1 GCA_905236965.1 uncultured Acholeplasmatales bacterium
ATGATAATATTTTTGAAAAGATATTGAAAATGCGTTATCGATTATTAATTATTTGCATAATTCACATTTGAATGGATTATGGCCAGTACAATATTGGATATTATCTGATTGAAAAATATGATTTTTAGATATTTCATTACTTTTTAACTCTTCTAAAGTTAAATCATTATTACATATTATGCGTTTTTTTTAAATCAAAAAAGGAAATTCATAAACTTCACAATCAGATAAATCAACATTTAATTGATTATTTTTAACTGCTATTATATCATTATCAAAAGTAGAAAATGAATTAACTAAAATATTTTTTTTCTTTTTTTATTAAAGAATGCCATAAATCTACACCCCCATAAACATATTCTACCATTATATTAGTTGTTGGTATTTTTAAACTAATATTTTCATCAATTATTTTTTGCTTGACAAAATCAATATTATTTTGATTAATATCTAAATTAAATTTTTCAAAAGTTGGTCTCAGTACATCATTTATATCTAATTCTATTGTATCTTCATATGCTTTTTCACTGTAATGAATTATTGAAGGAACCTTTATATTATAATTAGGGATAAGGGTTGATTTATAAATTTTTTCAATTTATCATAATTTATAGGATATTTATTAATATGAATATATTTTGCTACAGCTAAGGCTCATACAATTTCTTTCATTCTTCCGAATATTTAAAATGTTTTGAAATATTATCATATATTTTGAAAATAATCTAGCAAATTGATAACAAGGTGTATTAATATTTTGTATTTTTTTATCTAGTAATTTTCCATCTTTTGAAACTTCCATGTTTCTTGCTTCAACACCTAATTGTATACTATTTATGCAATATAAACCATTTGAATTTGAAAGTGATTCAATTTTTTTCGTAACAATCCAGATATGATTAAATTTTCCTATCTTTTCTTTCCAAAATTTTATAGGTGATAACACTTGAACTAATAAATCTCAAGGATATTGAAATTTTATTTTTTTATCATGCGTATATCCTAAACTCATTTGTTTTAATAAATAATATGCTAAAAACATATTTTCACCAACTTTTGTTCCTTGTAAAATTTGTTTTTTTCAATTTCATCGGGATAAAATACTTTTCTAATATATGCCCCTTCTAAACTTTTTGGATCATACGGATCTAAAGAAAAACTTATAGATTTACATGTAATCCAAGGGTCATATAATATTTTTAAAAATACTGCAATGTCTTCTAAATTAATAATAATTGAGTTTTTATTATTATATAAATCACTATTTTTATTTTTCTTTGAATTAATTATTATTTATTTTATTATTCTTAGTGTTATTATTACACTTATCATTTAAGCTATTTTCTTCCAATTTTTTTTACTTTTTTTATATATTTCAGAATTAATTATTTGATTATAAGTTTGAGTCCTTTGTGAAAAAGAGTTACAACCTCTGCCATTTATTTTCTTGCAAATTGCTTCAATATCATTCTTATCTGAATATTTATTTAAATTATGATCATTCCAAAATAATATTCCTATATGTATATTTATTTCTGGATTATCCGACCCTAATTCAGGATTATTTACTATATCAACATTTAATTTTTTTTATATCTTTTATAATTATTCTTAAATGTTAAATGAAAAAAACCTTTTCCGCTATATTTGTATCCATCTTTTGGAGCAGTGTTACCATCTCTTCCGGAATAGACATAATTACCTAATTTTCTGGGATTTCTCAGGTATTCTGAAGCATGTTGTTTATTTTTAAATTTTCCTCTAAACACTTTCATATAATTTTTTGGAGTTTTGTAATTTAAATGTTCTTTAAAATGTTTAAATCCCCCTGTTTCATAACATCCTTGAACTAAAAAATGAGCTATTCTTTTTGGAGTATTTATTTTACCTTTTTTCATTTTTCTATAAATTGTTTATTATAAAATCTGTATCCAAAATATCTTTGGATTTTTTACACTTTTTGTTTTCTTTTTTTCTATTTTGATTTTTGTTATTTTGGGTATTTTTCATTTATTTTTATAATGAATAAACGCTTAAGTTTGATTTATATCGATATTTCAATTCACTTTTTTATAAATTTTTTATAGTAGTATTTTTAAATAAATATCTTTTTTATAATATTTTCTTATAGATTTCAGAATTAATTATTTTATTATAAGTTTGAG
>CAJOQR010000141.1 GCA_905236965.1 uncultured Acholeplasmatales bacterium
CTAATTAATGGAGGAGGGGAAACCTTCCTTTTTTAAGTAAACCCAAGTAAGAATAAAGTACAAAAATATGTAAAAAAATGTAAAAAAATCGATTTCAAGAGATTGCTAACATACCAATATTTGTGCTAAAATGCTTAAAAATGTAAATATTTGCAAGAAAATGAAAAAATTAATGTGCAATTTCGTTGGGTACACCATATTATAAAAAAAGCTTTATTTAAAGGCTTTTTTTATTTTCCAAGCCGTAAAATAATTGGAAAAAGTGAATTGATATTACAATGCTTAGAATTAATTGAATCAAAATATGTATATGCAAGAGGAATTAAAAAAAGAAGAATGATTAATAAAATCAAATAATTGATTTTTAATTAATTAAATGTTATAATCCTAGTGTAAAACTAGGATAGAGGTAATGTAAATGATATCAACAAAAGGAAGATACGCTTTAAGAGCGATGATTGATATTGCTAAACATCAAGAATCAGGATATGTATCAATAAAAGATATTTCAGCAAGAGAAGAAATATCAGTTAAATATTTAGAACAAGTTATATCTTTAATGGTAAAATATGGCTTTTTAACAAGTTTAAGAGGTAATAATGGTGGATATAAATTAACTAAAAGTGCTAAAAGCATTACCGCAGGTGATGTATTAAGAGCTGCTGAAGGTACGTTAGCACCAATTAATTGCTTATCAACACCTACAAATGAATGCCCTAAAAAAAACTCTTGTACTACATTAGAATTTTGGACTGGATTAGATAAGGTTATAAATAATTATGTTGATTCTTACACTTTACAAGATTTAGCAGATAAATACACATATGATGGTGGAGAGTATTATATTTAATTTTTTAATAAAAAAACAATAAAAGTGATTGACAAATATTGTTTTTTGTTTTATAATCCTAGTAATCATATAGGAAATATGAAAAAAGAAAGAAGGAAATTAAGATGAGTAAAATTTATACAAGCATGTCTCAATTAGTTGGAAGTACACCTTTAGTTGAATTAACAAATTATGAAAAAATTAAAGGTCTTGATGCAAAATTAATAGCTAAAGTTGAATATTTTAACCCAGCAGGATCTGTAAAAGATAGAATTGCTAAAGCAATTATAGAAGATGCTGAAGAAAAAGGTTTATTAAAGCCTGGCTATACAATTATTGAACCAACATCAGGAAACACTGGTATTGGTCTTGCTGCTATTGCTGCTGCTAAAGGTTATAAATTAATTATTACATTACCTGAAACAATGTCAGTAGAAAGAAGAAATTTAATTAAAGCTTATGGTGCAGAATTAGTTTTGACTGAAGGAAGCAAAGGAATGAAGGGTGCAATTGCTAAAGCAGAAGAAATTCATGCTTCTAATCCTCAATCAATTATTGCAGGACAATTTGTAAATCCAGCAAATCCAAAGGCTCATTATGAAACAACTGGTCCAGAAATTTGGAAAGATGCAGATGGTGATGTTGATATTTTTGTTGCAGGTGTTGGTACAGGCGGTACAATTACAGGCGTTGGTAAATATTTAAAAGAAAAAAATCCAAATATTAAGATTGTAGCAGTTGAACCTGATTCATCTCCAGTTTTATCAACTGGTGTTGCAGGTCCTCATAAAATTCAAGGTATTGGTGCTGGCTTTGTACCTGATGTTTTAGATACTAAAATTTATGATGAAATTATAAGAGTTACTAATGATGATGCTTTTGCAACAGGTAAAGCTATTGCTAAAACAGATGGTTTATTAGTTGGAATTTCTTCTGGTGCTGCTATTTTTGCCGCAACAGAATTGGCAAATCGTGCTGAAAATAAAGGAAAGAAGATTGTAGTTTTATTACCTGATACTGGTGATAGATATTTATCTACTCCATTATTTCAAGATTAATTAATTTATGTTTTTACGCTTCGAAATGGAAGCTTAGTGAAGGTATATGAATCGAGGTATTCCTCCTCCTTTACTTTTAAATGCTTATCGGTTGATAAGCATTTTTTTATATAATAATAAAAAAATCTGGGATTTTATTCCCAGAAATATTATTAAATATTATTTTATTTTATCATGAAGTTTGATTGCAGCTTCTTTTATAGCATTAAATGATTCAATGGTTAAATCATGCTCTATTTTACATGCATCTTCTTCAGCAATTTTTTCAGATACACCTAAATCTAATAATAATTGTGTTAAAATTTTATGACGCTCATATATTTTTTCTGCAATTTCATATCCTTTTTTTGTTAAGGTAATATGACTATGCTCATCTATTTTAATATAATTTTCGTCCTTTAATTTTTTTAACATTATTGATACTGATGGTTTTGAAAAATTTAATTCATTTACTATATCAATCGCATGAACATCTTTTTGTCTTTCAGAAACCATTAATATCGCTTCTAAATAATTTTCTCCAGATTCTAATAATGACATAATGTATAGTCTCCTTGTATTTAAATTATACTAAAAATTTTGTTAAAATAAAAGATAAAAAATAAAATATAAACCTCTTTTAATTGCTTAAATTTAAATTAGATATACTTTAAATTTTTTTAAATATATGTTAAAATTAATTTTGTTATAAAAGTTGAGGTATTTTTTATGAGCAATTCTTTTAGTGAACTTTTAATTAAACACGAAAACCCAAAATTAATAGCTTTGCTTGATGATATGGTTGCTAAAAGTAGCATTTTTGATTTTGTTAAAATTGAACAAAATACTACAGGATATGTTGTTGAAGCTAGTAATTTTTTTTATATACATACAGGAGCTTCATATACAAAAATATATTTAAATAATGATTTATTAGTAGAAGATTTAACATGTGAATGCTTAGCTTTCCATAAAAATGGAATTTGCTTACACACAATAATTTTATTTGGTATAGCCTTATTAAAAATTAAAAATAGTGTTTTTTTAAGTGAAAAGCATAAATATGAAGAATTTGTAGAAAGAAGAAAAAATTCAATTGCTTTAACTGCTTTAACTGACTCACTTAAAAAGAATAATTTATTTTATAATTCAATACATTTAGTTCCAGTAATAGAAGAATTAGATTATAAATATGAATTATCTTTAAGAATTGGATATGATAAATATTATGTTGTTAAAAACATTAATGAATTTTTGATTAATATTGATAATAATATAGAATGCTCATATGGGAAAAAATTATCTTTTGTTCATTCTTATGAATGCTTAGATCAAACATCTAAGGAATTATATTCATTTTTGGTAAATATTAAAACTGATGATGTAGAAAAAAGTATAAAAATTAAAAAATCTCATGTTTTAAGTATTTTAGAATTATATAAAAATCAAGTTATTTTTTTCAAAACAAAAAAAGAAGATAAAGCAAAAGAAAAGCTTATTAAAGAAATTAAAGATATTAATATTGTGCTTGATTCAAAAAAATTATATATTTCTCATGAATTAAATAGATTATTATTAGGTGTTAATAATGCATATTTTTTTGATGATGAAAATATTTATTATTATCAATATAAATCTATTATTGAAAATAAAATATTAGATGTTTTATTTACATTAAATGGTGAGCTTAATATTGAATCTTTAAGTGATGAATTTATTTCTAATTTATTACCTATGATAAAAAATTCTATAATGATAAAAGAAGATTTTTATGATAAATATCCTATCCCTAATGTAGGAATAGATACATTTTTATATTATGAAAATCAAGAAATAATTTTAGAATATAAATTATCATGTGATGAAAAAGAAAAAAATAGTCCATATATTAATCAAGAAATAGAAAATTATATTAATGTTATTGAATCATATGATTTTAAATTAAATTCAGAAAAAAAATATTGTATTAAAGGAATTGATGAGCAATATAAATTTTTAACATCAGATTTATCTAATATTAAATCTTTAGGCAATATTTATTTTGATGAATCAATGAATAAAATAAAAATTAAAAAAACCTCTAAAACATCAATTAGAGTTTCATATAATGTTGGATTGTTAGATTTTAAATTTGAAAATTCAAAGCTTACACAACAAGATATTATTGAAATGCTAAAAGCATATCATCAAAAGAAAAAATTTGTTAAATTGAATGATGATTCAATTTTAGAAATAGATGAGGCTGAAGCAAAAGAAATCAATGATTTTATGGAAGATTTTAATATTAGCTTAAATGATTTAGAAAATGATATTTCAAAACCATTGAACTATATTTTAAAAATAATAAATGCTAATGATGAAAATGTTATTGTTGATGATAAGGTATATGAGATGATGGAAGATATTAGAAATTATTCTAATTCAAATTATATGCC
>CAJOQR010000142.1 GCA_905236965.1 uncultured Acholeplasmatales bacterium
AGAAACTATTTCGACTTTATCTAATTTTGGCCAATTATTATATCAACTATTTCCAAAAGAAGAAATAAATAAAGAGAAATATGTTTAAAAACAATAAATTTTAAAATAAAAATAAATGTCGATATTTTTTTCCAAAATTAATGAATATTATAAAAATCAAAAAATAGAAAATGATTTTGATTTTAATCACATATCCAAATGTTATAAAGATAAAACTTTTAGATTCGTCACAAAGGACAATCAACCTCAAAATAATTGTTTTTTATCATATAAAGAAGATGGTACACTAAACAATAAAATATCTTTTGATTTATTGAAAGATTTATTAGAAGAAATTTGGCTTAAAAAGTGGAAGGAAAATAATTATTGTTTTCCACAATATGATATAATAACACTATTTGATAATAAATTAAATGAAAAAATTTTTGAAGAAACTTATAACTCTCTAAAATCATATTTTTCAATTTTTAAAAAAAATATATCTTTTGCCGATTGGAAATATGGTTGGATTAATAATTTATTAGAAATAAAAAATGATTTGAAGGAAAAAAATAATTTTTTTGGTTCCGATGAATTTGAAGAAATGGAACGGATTATTTTCCAAAATATGATTATTCCAAATATAAAAAATTATTTTAAAGATTCATCTGAAAAATATTTAGAAGAATATGATAAAATAATTGAATGGAAAAGAATACCATTAAATCAGGATTATAAAATATTCGAAAATAAAATTAATAGTTCAAATGTAAAACAAGGAAATTTAGGTACTTGTTATTTTTTAGAAACTATTTCGACTTTATCTAATTTTGGCCAATTATTATATCAACTATTTCCAAAAGAAGAAATAAATAAAGAAGGTTTTTATGAAATATGTTTATTTGATAAAGGAAAATGGCTCAAAGTTTTAATTGATGATTATTTTCCTTTTAAAAAAGGAACAAATAAATTATTTTTTACACAACCTGTTAATAATTGTTTATATAGTTGTTTTTTAGAAAAAGCCTTTGCTAAAATAAAAGGAAGTTATGCTGATATTAATGGTAGTTTTTATTGTCAGGCTTTTGAAGTATTAACAGGATTTAGAGCTGAAGAATTTAATATAAAGGATACAAAAACTAATAAAAAATTAATTCAAGACTATGAAATATTTTACCAAAAAATTAATGACGGTAATTTATTTGCATGTTCCACACATGACCATGCTTATTCTATTCTTTCAATTAATAAAGATTCTTCTGATTTTATTTTTCAAATACGTAATCCTTGGTCTAGTCTGGATGAAGAAAATAAAAAATATTTTGATGATTTTTTAAAAGATTTTCCTGAATATAAAGTAAAAAATGATAATGGTATATTTTATTTAAAGAAAGAAAAATTTGAAGAATCTTTTGAAAAAATAGCTTTATGTCAAATATTATTTGGGTCAAGTGTTTATATTTATGAATTAAAAAGTGATTTTTATTCATTAACAGAAAAATTATATTTCTTTATTGAAATAAATAAAAGATCCAAAATATCAATCGAATTAATTAATAAATTTAAGGAAAATAATGTAGGTATTAATTTTGATGCAAAATTATTAGATATTCAAAATGATAAAACTATTGATTTATCTCAAAAATATAATTATGATAATTATAAGGAAATAGAACCAGCCAAATATTTTTTAATAATTCATTTAAAAGATGAAAATTTAAAAAATAATGATCGACTTTTAAAAGTAATTATTGGAGGTAATATTACTATAAATTTTTTAGGACTTTGTTCAGAGCCTCCGACCGATATTAATAATAAATCTTCAAACATAATATTTAAAAGATATAATTATGGTTTTATAACAGAAAAATTATTTAAAGAATATAAAAATATAATAAAAGTAATGGAAAATGAATTTGATACTAAAATGGATCCTGAATCAAAAGGCTTTTATATAGAATCAATATTTAAAGAAGAATTTGAAACTATTATTCGATTAGATAAAATAAAACTGACATTACAAGTATGTTGTCATCAAAAAAAAGAAGATATATATATAACAGGTAATAATCATAAAGATGGAAGGGTGATTGATAAAAATGGAAAAATTATTAAATTAATAAATGATAGAAACATCATTATTTTTCAGGGAAATATCGAAGAAAATAAATTTGATTGTACTAATTTAAAATTAAATCAAGAATTAGGTAATATTTTTTCAAAAAATATTGGTTTTTTTAAATTTAATGATATTTCTGAAATAAAAAGTTTTTTACATAAGAGAGAACTTAAATATAATGCTTCTCAAAGTGAATGGTCTTGTGATTTTTGTTTGAAACAATTTCCAAACAATGATAAATATTTTACATGTATCGATTGCAATTATAATTTATGCAATGAATGTTTATTTATAGATGAAAATGATTTTTTCAAAAAATTAACAGACATATTAAAATCTAAGAATATTCTTGTTCAAAATTCGGATAAAAATGATTATTCTATCAAATGTAATTTCCATGAACATTCACTAAAGTATTCAAAACCACATAATAATCAAATATTATTTTGTAATTTATGCAAACGACAATATTCAAATGAAAAATTATTCAACTGTAACTCATGTGACTATAGTTTATGTTTAGAATGCTTATTAAATATTATATCTTCGATTGCTTACTATATTAATAGCTCAATTATATATACTTTTGAAATAAAAAAAGAGGATTTACAAAAGGAATTAATATCTCTTATATTTAATAATAAAGAAGGAAATAAAATATTTAACATAATTGAAATATATTATCAAAATTCAAAATTAAATTTAAATACTGGTGGAGGAAATTTAGTTGAGAATTTTTTTAAAAATCCAGGAAAATACCGAATAAAAATTTTATTTAAACAATTTTTCAAAAGTTTAAACGGATTTTTCAGGAAAAATTTGAATTTAATTACCATAGATCTATCTAATTTTGATTCAACTTTAGTTACAGATATGAAAAATATTTTCGCAGATTGTCAAAATTTAACTTTTGTAAGTTTATCCAACATAAAAACTCATAAAGTTAAAAATATGCAAGGTATGTTTTATAATTGCGTAAAATTAAGAGAAATTCAAGGCCTAGATTCAATAGATACAAGTAATGTCGAAAATATGATGGCAATGTTTGCAAATTGTAAAGAATTAGAAGAATTAGACTTATCGGAATTTAATTTTGATAAAATAAATTATATAGAAGGAATGTTTTCAGGATGTTCTAAATTGAAAAAAATTTACGGTTTATATAATATTAAAACTAAAAATAATAAAAATATAATAAGTATGTATGCTTTATTTAATTGTTGTGAAAATTTAGATGATATTAATTATTTCGATTTTGATTTTTCAAATGTTAGAGATAAAATGTATATGTTTAATCAATGTAAGAAGTTAAAAAATAAATTAGGGAATAAAATAATCACTTTTAGCTCTGAGCCTTATATAATAAATTTTCCTATTATTAGAGATTTTTATTGCTTTAAAGGAACAAAAGTAAAATTAGTTGGAAAAGATAATAAAAATAAAAAAAATGATATTCCAGAATTGATAAAAGAAAATGGCTGTAATATACAAACATAATTAATTAAATTTTAATTTTATTTATGGAAATGGGGTTTGGGCCCATTCCCGATTGATAAATTGAAATATTAATATTAATTAAAAATTTTAATTTAATTACAACAAATAT
>CAJOQR010000143.1 GCA_905236965.1 uncultured Acholeplasmatales bacterium
CATTTTTAGTTATTATTTTAGATTCTTTTTTATCTATATGAAAAATAGATAAATTATTTTTAAATGATTTTTTAAATAATAACCACATTCCAAATGGCATTCCATTATATTTCATATAATGCTCCTTAAAAATCTAATCTTATGATTCTTCCTTTAACTATTTTATCCATGATAATATTTATCATTATCTTTTATATTTACATATTTAACTGTACCTTCTGCCACAGTTTTCATTAAATGGTAATCTCCATTATAATCAAATGCCTTATACATAATTAAAAATTTATAAGACAAAAACAATCCAAAAAAGCCTATGAATAATAATAAGCCAAAAATATTCCAACAATTCCAAATGGTATTCCTAACAAAATAAAAACAATGGATACAATAAACGCACTATATAACATGCCCTTTGGCATCCAATTTTTATAATCTGGTTTCATAGTTCTCACTCCTTTAAAATAAAATACATATCCACGCAATTAAAAACGCAGCTATTATATAAATAATAAAATGTCTAAAATGAACCCATAAACTACCTTCTAAAGAATTCATCAATTAATTCTTTATTACCTATTTTTAATTCATTATCTAAAATAATACATTTATCACATAAGCTATTTGCACATCTTATATCATGGCTAATCGTTATAATTGTTGTTTTATATTTATTTCTAAATTCATTAATGATATTTATCATATTTAATAAATTATCATAATCCTGACCAACTGTAGGTTCATCTAAGAATAATACCTTAGGAAGCCTTGCTAAAACTAAGGCTACTGTAAGCTTTCTTTTTTCTCCTTCGGATAGACTTAAAGGATGCCTATTTTTATATTTTTCTAAATCAAATTTATTTAACAAACTATATGCTAATTCTTTAGATTTAGCATTATATAATATTTCTTTTTCTACTGTTGGCATAAACAACTGATAATTAGGATTTTGATATACAATTCCTATTTCATTAAACCAATTTCTTTTTTTATTAGTTATATATTGTTTAATATCTCCTTCTGTTGGCTTTATCATTTTTGAAAGGAGCCTTATTAACGTTGTTTTACCTTTACCATTTTCTCCTAATATTAATACTCTTTCACCAGCATTTATATCAAATGAAATGTTATTTATGATTGTTTTATCTTTAATCTTATAAATCAAATGATTCACTTCAAAAATCTTTTCATTTGATTCTAAATTTACTCCATTATCTTTAATGATATTTTTTTCATCTTCTAAATATTTATTTATATCTACGATTTCATTAATAATTCCATTTTTAATATCATAAATTTTATCGATATATTTCATTAGCATATCTAATCTATGCTCAATAATGATTATTGCATAACCATTATTTTTTAAATCCTTCAAAGCATCTAATAATATCTTGGCACCAAATTTATCAATATTAGCTAAAGGCTCATCTAATATTATTATTTTTTGTCCCATCGCAAGAATTGCACCAGACATTAATCTTTGTTTTTCTCCACCGGATAGTGTCTTTGATTTAGCATTTTTATTTAAAGATAAAATATTACATATTTCATTAATTTTATTCTTAATATTTTCTCTTTCCATATTCATATTTTCTAATCCAAATGCTATTTCTTCTTCAACATGAGGCATTATAATTTGGCTATCTGCATTTTGTAATACTACACCTACCATTTTAGATATTTCTGAAATACTTTTTCCTATTATATTTTCATTATTGATTAATATTTCACCTTTTATATCACCTTTAATAATATTAGGTATGATACCTGTAATTAAATTTAATATAGTAGATTTACCTGATCCTGACATTCCAGCAAGTAATGTAATTTCACCATATAAAGCTTCCATATTGACATTATTTAATATTATTTCTTTAAATCCTTTATATCTAAAACAGATATTTTTTAATTCTACTGCCTTCATAATTACCCCTTAAATATGATTAATAAAGCTATAGATACAGATATTAATAATACATAAAATAAATCTAATATTTTTAATTTAATAGGCTTATAAATTGAATAATCATTACCCGTCATTTTGAATCCTCTAGTTTCTAAAGATAAAGATAAGGTATCAGATATTTCTGTTATTCTCATAACTAAAGGAATTATAAAAGCTCTATACATTATTTTAGGATTATATATAGCTATACCTCTTGATTTCATAGCTTCCCTAATTCTTTTCATTTCGATTTTTAAAATTGGAATAAAAGAAAATGTAATCATTAAACCAATCGTTATAAATCTAGGTGTATGTATTTGATTAAGGGAGGTTGTAAAATCAACAATATAAATGCTTGATGCTGGAATTAATGATATAAAAATAGCTAAAAATCTTATGGTCATTCTTAACATCATATCCGTATCTTTAGTTGTTAAATATATGATTAATGTAAATATAAAAATAAATATACCTGCAGGAATAATCATCTTTAAAGCACTTTTATACATTCCAAATATTATAAATAAGATATATATACCTAAAAGCCAATATAATGTATTAAAATTATTTGCATAAATAAG
>CAJOQR010000144.1 GCA_905236965.1 uncultured Acholeplasmatales bacterium
TAGATAATAATGATGTGAATGAATCAAATAATAGTAAAAATAGCAATGAATATGTTCTTTATAATGATAGCGATCCAATAGAAGATGATAAAGTGAAAATTGAGATATCAAATCCAAGTTGCTATGGGACTGATACATATTCTTTATCTATGACCTTTAAGATAACAAATAAAGAATATTTTACTAAAGAGTATGAGTTTAAGAATATGAAACTTATTAAGGAGTCTACAGGTGCTGAATATACAGTTGGTGGATATTTTAATTTTATAATTGGCAATAAACTTAAAATCGAAGCTGAACTAAATAGTAGTTATAATATTGGTGCAACAATTCCTTCTTCAATTGATACTGACAAGTATATATTAACATTAGAAATAAATGAGTATAAGATAACTTATTATTTTATTGAGACACCTGATGAATTAAGAGCCGATAGAAAAGTAAACTATTATATATCTGATACACTGGTGAAGACTGATATAATCAAGGATAAGAGAAAGATTGAATCATTATATGTGTATGAATCATCTGATAACTTATCATATTGCAATACTTGGTATACTGATGAGAATAGAAAAAATCAATTTCGAGTATCTGATTCAATAACAGCTGATATTAATTTATATGGTTATCCATCATCAAATATAAAATGGACTGCGCTTGCATCAGATGCCTATTCGTTTGTTGATGGTATTAATTATGTGCCATCTAATGGTGTTTTGATTATTCCAAATGAATATCAAAACAAAGAAATATGCATTGACTTATATGCAATAAGGAATATAAAAGTTTCTGAAATATATGTTCCAAACACTGTTCATATTATTTATCTTGGCAACTTCACAGGAATAGGTAATGCAACAATATACTATGAAGGAACTGAGGAAGAGTGGAAGTCATTATTTTATAGTAGTAGTTCAATAGTAACTAAAAATGTTGTTTACAACACTGCATATTCTAATTAAAGGTTATTGGGATGATGTAGTAGGAAGGGTATTCACAGTAAATGGCTAAAAAATTTTTTATATTTTCAATTTTGACTGTTTTTTGTATGTTATTTATTACAAGTTGTGGAAAAGATAAGTCAAGAGGTTTGCTTGATTTTGATAAATACAAAGACGTTAATGTAAATTCAATTGAAAAAATAAAAGTGGAATGGGATGTTAATGACAGCAGTCCAATAGAGTTTGTTATTAGTGAGGGTGAAAAGATTGATGTTATTATAGACAGGCTATGTGATAATGCTGCATTTGTTTTAAAAGATGGTAAAAATGATTCTGGTCATAGTAGAATCACTTTGATTGATACAAATAATAATCAAACTGCAATTTCACTTGCATATATAACTGATGGTGATGATGTATATTATTATTCAGATACTAGTATATATGATTTAGTTTATAATGAGGGTAAGACACAAGGTGTATTAAGTTAATATAATTATAAAAAAACTGTAAAGATGACGCTTTACAGTTTTTTTATTCATTAAATCAAAAATTATTATTTATGTATTTAATATAAAATAAATTAAATGAAATAAAAAGTTGACTTTAGTAGCATCCTACCATATAATTTAAGTAGGAAACTACTATTTTGAGGTACATTATGGAATTAGATAAAGTTGCTATTTTAATAAAAAAAGCATCACTTGAATTTGATAAAGTTTCAAATCCATATTTTATAAAATATGAATTAACTTCGTCTCAATATAAAATATTAAAATATTTATATTCAATAAATAATCATCAGGCTAGATTAGTAGATTTAGAAAAAATTTATTCAATGACACATCCTACCGCATTAGGATTAGTTTCTCAGCTTGAAAATAAAGGCTTTATTACAAAATTAAATAATCCAAAAGATAAAAGAGGTAAATTTATTGTTTTAACAGAAAAAGCTTTATTGATGCAAAATGAATTAGAAAATGTTGGAGAAGAAATAGAAAATAATCTAACCAAAAATCTAACTATAAAAGAAAAAAACGAATTAATTTTTTTATTAAAAAAAATAATAAAGGTGGAAAATTAACATGAAAAAAATATATTTATTTTTAATTTGTTTTATATTAATTTTTTTAACAAGCTGTGAGATTATAGGATTAGAATCTAATGATTTAGAAGATGATGAAGAATTAATCATTTCATCTGATAAAAGCCTAGATTTAGAAAAATATGTAGATGAATTTAATGATGTTGCATATATTCCTAAAAATTTTAAAATATCTTCTTTAGAAGATGAAAGAATAATTAAAAATGGTTTAGTTATAATAGCTCCAGATGAAAGTGAATATGTTTGGGTTCCTGCAAAAGAAGAATCATTTAAAAGAGTAGATTTTAATTCATTTTTTTCATCATCTGATTCTTTTTCAAGATATTCTGATGAAGTTGATTTAACATCTTATAAAAATATGTACTCTAGTGTTTTAAAATATGGTGGCTTTTATATTGGTAGATATGAAGCTAGTAAAGGAGATGATAATATTCCTTTAAGCAAAAAAGTAACTCAAGATAGTGGATTAAATATATGGGTTAGATTTGCTCCACAAGATACTCAAAAAGTATGTGAAAATTTATATAAGGATAATGAAACAGTAAATGGATTTTTCTTATGGGGAATTAATTGGGATACAACATTACAATGGTTAATTGATTCAAACAATAAAACATTAAATGAAGTTTCAAAGGATAGTACTAATTGGGGAAATTATTCAAATGATGATTTTTCTATAGGAGCAAATGGTAAATATACTGGTATTTATGATGAGGCAAAAGCTAATAATATTTATGATTTAGCAGGAAACAATTGGGAATGGACTCAAGAAAGAGCTGGTACAAGTTATGTTATGCGTGGTGGTGGATATAATTTAATGGGAGGAAGCTGCTTAGGTAGTGAATATCCTGCAGCTGTTAGAGATCCCTTAGGTGGAAATGATCATCATCCTAATGTATGCTTTAGAGTAGGTCTTTATTTAATATAAAAAAAGAGAGGTTTATATGAGAAATATTATTATTACAGGTGCA
Source organism: uncultured Acholeplasmatales bacterium (assembly GCA_905236965.1). Taxonomy (GTDB): domain Bacteria; phylum Bacillota_I; class Bacilli_A; order Acholeplasmatales; family Anaeroplasmataceae; genus Anaeroplasma. The sequence goes on from CAJOQR010000144.1 coordinate 3,021, forward strand.
AATTCAGGCTTAGGCTTTGAAACTGCAAAAAAAATTGCTAAAAATTTAGATTATCAAATAATTTTAGCTTGTAGGAATTTAGAAAAAGCATTAATTGCTAAAAATGAAATAATTAAAGAAACTAATAATAAAAATATTATTACGATGGAATTAGATACATCATCTTTAGAATCTGTTAAAAAATTTGTAGATGAATTTAATAAATTAAATCTTGATTTATATGCATTAATAAATAATGCTGGAATATCAGGTATGCATTTTGGGAAATCTATAGATGATGTTAACATTGTTATGGCAACAAATTATTTAGGACATTGGTATTTAACTAATTTATTATGTGAAAAATATAAAATTAAAAAAATAATTAATGTAACAAGTGATATGCATAATCCACCAATGGGAATTTCATGGAAAAATCCTAAAGAAATATTTTCATCAGATGGAAGTGATAGAACATCTTATTCATATTCAAAATTATGCAACATTTATTTTACAAATGAGCTTCAAGAAAGAATGGATGAAAAAGGATTAGATATAATCATTAATTCATTTAATCCAGGTATGATGACAACTAATTTTGCTGGAGGGCCAGTATCTAAAGAAAGAATAGATTTTGTTAAGCAAAATATGCCAGAAAGATTTGGAGATTTAGATAATTCATCTTCTGCATTAAAAGAATTAATTGTTAATGATTCTTATATTGATAAAGCTAAATATTATGATAGAAGTACTAATTATATTAAATCATCACCATTATCTTATGATAAAAACAATCAAAAAGAATTATGGGATTATACAGAAAAATTTATTAAAGAAAGGATTAAATGATGAAAATTATAACATTAGAAGAGCATTATTCAAATTTAGAAATTATTGAAGAAAATTCAAAATATGGTTCTCCTTCTTATTTGAATGAATTAGATGATGATACATTAGAATTTTATAATAAAATGCGAAATTCAAATGATGCATTAACAGATATTAATGATAAAAGATTTAAATTTATGGAAGAACAAAAGGTTGATATGCAAATATTAAGTTATACAAATCCAATATCAGATTCTGTTCCTAAAGAAGAAGCTATAAAAATGGTTAAAAAGGCTAATGATTATTTATATGAAATTGTAAATAAATATCCACAAAAATTTAAAGCTTTCGCAACACTTCCAATGTCAGATCCTATTGAGGCAGCAAAGGAATTAGAAAGATGTGTTAAAGAATATGGATTTGTAGGTGCTTTAATTTCAGGAACACATAATAATAAATTTTATGATGATGAAGAATTTTTACCTATTTTTGCTAAAGCAGCAGAGCTAGATGTTGTAATATCATGGCATCCTGAATATATACCTGCTAAAATTCAACAACATTATTATTTTTCAAATTCTTATCCTAAAAATATAGGTATGCAATTTGCTAGTGCTGGTTTTGGATGGCATTTAGATGTTGGTATTCATATTACAAGATTAGTTTTATCTGGAATTTTTGATAAATTTCCTAATTTGAAATTTATTTCAGGCCATTGGGGAGAAGGAATTCCTTTTATGATTGATAGAATGGATCAAATAATGAAGCCTTCAGCAACAGGCTTAAAGAAAAAAATATCTGATTATTTTAAAGAAAATATTTATTATACTCCAAGCGGAATATTATCTTCTAATCAATTAGAATATATGGTAAAAATATTTGGTGCTAATCATATATTATGGGCATTAGATTATCCATATATTAATTTTGATAAATGTAGCACATATTTTTTACTTGATTCTAATCTAACAGATGAAGAAAAAGAATTAATAGCTTATAAAAACGCAGAAAGAATATTACATATTTAATTTTATGGATATTAAAGATTTAGTATGGAATCCTTGGCATGGTTGCCATAAATATAGTGAAGGATGTCAAAATTGTTATGCTTTCTTTTTAGATAAAAGATATAATATTGATACAAATGTTGTTCAAAAGAATAAATCTGGCTTTAATTTACCATTAAAAAAAGATAAATTTGGTAATTTTAAAATTAAAAGTGGTTCTTTTGTTAGAGTATGTATGATGAGTGATTTTTTTATAGAAGAAGCTGATATTTGGCGAGATGAAGCATGGAAGATAATAAGAGAAAGGCCTGATGTCACCTTTTCACTTTTAACAAAAAGAGCTGATAGAATAAAAGAACATTTACCATCAGATTGGCAAGATGGATATGATAATGTTACTTTTGCTGTATCATGTGAAAATCAAAAAAGAGCAGATGAAAGAATTCCTTATCTTTTAGATATTCCTGCTAAGCATAGATGGATTAGCTTAAAACCATTTATAGAAAAAATAGATTTAGAAAAATATTTAAAAACAAATAAAATAGAAACTATTTTAGCAGGGGGAGAAAATTATTTAGGTAAAAGACCTTTATATTATGATTGGGTTAAAGAAATTCATAATCAAGCAAAAAAATATAATGTGGAATTTATTTTTGCTCAAACTGGTAATATATTTATTAAAGATGGTATTGAATATAAGATATTAGATAGAACAACTCAACAAATACAAGCATTAAAAAGTAATTTAAGCTATCCTGAAAAAAATATAGATAAAGAAATAGAAGAAATTTATAAATTGAAAGAAGAAAAAAATAAAAAAAGTAACAAACGTTAATGTTTGTTACTTTTTTTATTAATTGGAAATTTTTTCTTCAAATTTATTTTTATTAGTATTTGTTGGAATATCTATAGGATATTTTCCTGAAAAACATCCATCACAGAAATTACATTTTGAATTTTCTGCTAAATGATGTGCACCTTCAATTGATAAATATGCTAAAGAATCAGCTCCTATAACTTTAGCTATTTCTTCAACAGAATTATATTTGCATGCGATTAAATTTTCTTCAGAATCAATATCAGTTCCAAAATAGCATGGATGCTTAAAAGCAGGAGAAGATATTCTTAAATGAACCTCTTTTGCACCATTATCCTTTAATAATTTAATTATATGAGCACTTGTTGTTCCTCTTACAATTGAATCATCTATTAAAATAACTCTTTTATCTTTAACAGTTTCTTTTATTACATTTAATTTTATTTTAACAGTTAAATTTCTTTCTTCTTGAGTTGGCTTAATAAAGCTTCTTCCAATATATTTATTTTTTACAAATCCAATTCCATAAGGTATTTTAGATTCATTTGAATATCCTATTGCAGCATCTATACCTGAATCTGGTACACCTATTACTATATCTGCATCAACAGGTGATTCTTTAGCAAGAATTTTTCCTGCATTTAATCTTGCTTTATGTACTGATGATCCTTCAATTATAGAATCTGGTCTTGCAAAATAAATAAATTCAAAAATGCATAATGAAGGATTAGTATCCTTTAATATTTCAGATTTTATTCCATCTTTAGAAATTGTTAAAATTTCGCCAGGTAAAATATCTCTTATAACTGTTCCATCTATTGAATCTATTGCGCATGATTCACTTGCAACAATATATCCTCCAGTTTTTGTTTTACCTAATATTAGTGGTCTAAATCCATTTTTATCTCTAAAAGCAATTAATTTTTGTGCTGACATTGCTATACAAGAATATGCACCTTTAATTTCTTCCATTGTTTTTTTGATTGCTTCTTCAATAGAAGGAGTTTTTAATCTATCACTTACTATTTGGTATGCAATATCTTCTGTATCTGATGTTGCTCTAAAAATAGCACCATTAAGCTCAAATTTTTTTCTTAATTCAAATGCATTAGTTAAATTTCCATTATGAACTAATGCAAGATTTCCTTTTATATGTCTTACAACTAGTGGTTGAATATTATTTATATTATTATTACCGGTTGTTGAATATCTAACATGGCCTATAGCCATATTAGCTTTTCCTAATTCATGTAAACTTTCCTTTGTAAATACATCACCAACAAGACCTAAGCCTTTATAATGTCTTATTACTCCATTATCACAAACAGCTATTCCACAAGATTCTTGCCCCCTATGTTGTAATGCATAAAGTGCTAAATATGTTGTATCGCCAACATTAGTATCTTCATTTTCAAATATTCCAAATACACCACATTCTTCATGAATTGAATTAAACATTTCCATTTCTTCCTTTATTTTCCACTATTTCCGTAATTTTTTAATACTCTTGCTGAAGGGTCATTGACATTACAATTTTGCCAATTTTTATTAGGCATCCAAAAATCAATTATCATATCACTTTGATTAGGATAATATTTTTCAAATATTTCTCTATATAATAATGATTCTTTAGTAAATGGCTTTGCATGATTATATTTGTTAGATAATGTTTCACATTCTAAATCTGTGTAATAATTTTCTGCATATTCTTTTAAATTATCAACCATTGAATGCCCTACTGCGTCAGAAAAAGCAGCTTTTTCACGCATCAAGATATTATATGGCAAAATATTATCTTTTTCAAATGCTTTTCTTAATAAATATTTTCCCATATTATATTTATTCATTTTTAATTCTGGATCAATGCTTATAACATATTTAACAAAATCTAAATCTCCAAATGGAACTCTAGCTTCTAAGGAATTAGAAGAAATACATCTATCAGCTCTTAAAACATCATACATATGTAATTCTTTTACTCTTTTTATTGATTCATTTTGAAATTCTGTTGCGTTTGGTGCGAAATCTGTATATTTATATCCAAATAATTCATCAGATATTTCACCTGTTAATAAAACTCTTATATCAGTATCCTCATGTATTTTTTTACATAATAAATACATACCGATAGAAGCTCTAATTGTAGTAATATCATATGTTGCTAAAATTTCAATTACATTTTCTAATGAATTTAATACATCATCTTTTGTAATAATAATTTCATGATGATTAGAATGAATAAAATCACTTACCTGCTTAGCATATTTTAAATCAATTGCATCAGTTGACATACCAATTGAAAAGGTATCTATTTTTTTATTTAATTTTTTTGCTGCAATTGCGCAAACTAAAGAAGAATCTAATCCTCCTGATAATAAATATCCTACTTTAACGTCTGAATCTAGTCTTTTATTTACACCTTCGATTAATTTATCATGAATGTTTTTATAAATTGTATCTAAATCATCATTATTATATTCTTCATTTTTTGTAATATCATTATAGCATATAAATTTTTTATCTTTATAATAATATCCTGGTGGGAATGGATATATTTTTTGTGCTATATTAATAATTGATTTTGGCTCTGA
>CAJOQR010000145.1 GCA_905236965.1 uncultured Acholeplasmatales bacterium
CTGCGCTTGAGGCAGCAAAGCCTGAATTAGAATTCGATACTTGTAGTGTTGATTTAATTCCATCTACATATGTTGACTTAGATGAGGATCACGCAGCTAAGTTCAAGAGATTATTAGGATTATTAAGAGAATATGATGATGTATCAGAAATCTATCATAATGCTAATATCGACGAAGACGACGAAGAAGAGTAATAGATGGGGAAGCAATTTGCTTCCCTAATTTTCGTTTATTAAAGATAGGAGGAATTCGCATGAAAACTATAATTGATAGCGAGCAATTTGGAAGAACCTTAAAAAGAATGACTCATGAAATAATTGAAAGAAATGAGGATTTATCTAAAATTATTTTAGTTGGTATTGAAAAAAAAGGGACTCCAATAGCTAATGAAATTAAGAATTTAATAAAAACATTTGAAAATATTGATGTACCGCTTGAGTTAATTGATATTGGTAGTCACAGAGATGATCATAAAAAAATTCCTGATGTTAAAATTAATTTTAAAGAAAATATTAATGATAAAATTATTATTTTAGTTGATGATGTTTTATATACAGGAAGAACAGTTAGAGCAGCAATGGATGCGATAGTAGAAATAGGAAGACCTGCCAAAATAGAATTAGCAGTTTTTGTAGATAGAGGACATAGAGAGCTTCCTATTAGAGCTGATTTTATTGGTAAAAATGTTCCAACTAGTAAAGAAGAAATGGTTGTATGTGACTTTTTTAATAAAGAAGTATCTATAAGGTAAACGTTTACAGAGTTAAATGGTTTGGCGAATATAATAAAAATATGGTATCATATTGTATATCTCAAAAATACAAATGATTTTCTATAAAATACATTTAAGAGGTGTAAGGATAATGTTAAGTGATTTAGAGATTGCTCAAAACTCAGAAATAAAGCCTGTTGTTGAAATAGCAAAAAAACTTGATTTAACTGAAGATGATTTAGAATTATATGGTAAATATAAAGCTAAGGTAAATGTAGATGGTATTAAAGGAAAAGAGGATGCTAAGGTTATTTTAGTTACTGCTATTTCCCCTACTCCTGCTGGTGAAGGTAAATCTACAACTACAATTGGTCTTTGTGATGCATTAAATAGAAGCGGTAAAAAGGCTATGGTTGCATTAAGAGAGCCGAGCTTTGGACCTGTTATGGGAATTAAAGGTGGAGCTGCTGGTGGTGGCTATGCTCAAGTTATTCCTATGGAGGATATAAATTTACATTTTACTGGTGATTTTCATGCTATAACAACAGCTAATAATGCAATAGCAGCAATGATTGATAATCATATTTATCAAGGAAATGAGCTTGGAATTGATCCAACTAGAATCATTTGGCATAGATGCTTAGATATGAATGATAGAGCCTTAAGAAATGTTGTTGTAGGATTAGGTGGACATACGCAAGGAATTCCTAGAGAAGATCATTTTGATATAACTGTTGCATCTGAAATTATGGCTGTATTATGCTTATCAACATCAATTGAAGATTTTAAAGAAAGAATATCTAAAATAGTTGTTGCATATACATATGAAAAAAAGCCAGTTACGGTTGCTGATTTAGGTGCAGTTGGTGCTGTTGCAGTTATAATGAAGGATGCATTAAAGCCTAATTTAGTACAAACATTAGAGCATTCTCCAGCATTTGTTCATGGTGGACCTTTTGCAAATATTGCTCATGGATGTAATTCTGCAATTGCAACAAAAGCTGCAATGAAGCTTGCTGATTATGTTGTTACTGAAGCAGGATTTGGTGCTGATTTAGGTGCTGAAAAATTTTTTGATATTAAATGTCGCCAAATTGGTATTAAGCCTTCTTGTGTTGTTATTGTAGCAACAATTAGAGCTTTAAAAATGCATGGTGGAGTATTAAAAGAAGATTTAGCTATAGAAAATATAGATGCATTAAAGGATGGAATTTGTAATTTAGAAAAGCATATTGAAAACATAAAGAAATTTAATTTACCTTATGTTGTTGCTATAAATAAATTTTATAGTGATACAGACGCTGAAATTGAATTTTTAAAGCAATGGGCTTTAAAAAATGGTCATGAAATTTCATTATCAGAGGTTTATACAAAAGGCGGAGAAGGTGCACTTGATTTAGCAATAAAGGTAGTAAATAAAATAAATATAGCTGATGGTATTAATACATTTAATTATTTATATGATGTAAATGATTCAATTAAAGCTAAGGTAACTAAAATATGTAAAGAATTTTATGGCGCATCAGCTGTTGAATTTACAACATTAGCAAAAAATCAAATGGCAACATTTAAAAAGAATGGTTGGGATAAATTGCCAATTTGTATGGCAAAGACTCAATATTCATTTTCAGATAATCCAAAATTAATAGGAAG
>CAJOQR010000146.1 GCA_905236965.1 uncultured Acholeplasmatales bacterium
AAAAATTAAGAATTTTTCTTTTTTAATAAAATATATTATAATAAAAAAAAGGAGTTGGTTTTCTATGATTGAAGTAAAAAATTTAAAAAAGACATATAATGTTAAAGGAAATATCACAAAAGCATTAGATGATGTTTCAATTAAATTTCCTGAAACAGGAATGGTTTTCTTATTAGGTAAATCAGGTTCTGGTAAATCAACATTATTAAATGTTATTGGTGGGCTTGATAAAGTAGATAGTGGTGAAATAATTATAAAAGGTAAAAGCTCTTCAGCTTTTTCAGGAAGTGATTTTGATAGCTATAGAAATACATTTGTTGGTTTTATTTTCCAAGAATATAACATATTAAATGAATTTTCTGTTGAGGATAATTTAGCTTTAGCTTTAGAGCTTCAAGGAAAGAAAAAAGATAAATCAAAAGTATCAGAGCTATTAAAGCAAGTTGATTTAGATGGTTTTGCTAAAAGAAAGCCAAATACATTATCTGGTGGTCAAAAACAAAGAATTGCGATTGCAAGAGCTTTAATTAAAAATCCTGAAATAATTATGGCTGATGAACCAACTGGTGCCTTAGATTCAAATACTGGAAAGCAAGTATTTGATACATTAAAAAAATTATCAAAAGAAAAATTAATTATTATTGTATCTCACGATAGAGATTTTGCTGAAATTTATGGAGATAGAATAATTGAGCTTTCAGATGGTAAAATAATTTCAGATATGACTAAATTTAATGTTGAACCTAAAATATTAGATGAAAACATTAATATGATTAATGATAATGTTTTATCAATTAAAAATGTAAATGAATTAAAGCGTGAAGATTTAGATAAGCTTTATGATTTATTAAAATCAAAAGAAGGCGAAATTATTATCGCATCATCAGAAAAAAATGTTACTTCTTTTAAACAAGCAATACATATAAATGATGATAATAAATCTGAGGTTTTTAAATCTACTAAAGAAGTAAATGTTAAAGAATATGATCCTAAAAATACTAAATTTATAAGATCACATCTTCCTTTTTCAAAAGCATTTAAAATTGGTGCTTCTTCTTTAAAAACAAAACCAATAAGAATGCTATTTACAATACTTCTTACAGTTATAGCATTAATAATGTTTGGTGTAACATCAACATTAATGCTTTATGATCAAAGCTATTCTATAAAAGAGGCATTAAAAGAATCAGATAATGATTATGAACAAATTAATAAATATTATCAATATGAAAGTATTTATCATAATTATAATTTAGATGATGGTACTGATACTATAAACAATAGTTATACAGCATATGATAGAACTTATTTTTCAAATGAAGATATTGAAAATTTAAATTCTAAATCAAATAACAAATATTCTGGTGTATTTAGTTTTACTAATTCTTTATCAAATTATTGGTCAAGTAGCTATGTAATTCAATTTAATGATTTAACTTCAAATGATACATATTATCAATATAGAGGTGTTACAGGATTAGTTGATGCTGGAAAAGATTATTTAGATTATAATGGCTTTAATATAATAGCTGGTAGTTATCCTACTGAAACTGATGAAATAGCTATTTCTAAATATTTTTATGATACTTTTGCCCATAATGATTCAAATATTAAAAATTATGATGATTTAATTGGAAAAGAATATGATACATTTATTTATACATCTATAGGAAGTTTTAATTTAAAATTAAAAATTTCTGCGATTATTGATTTTGGTCAAATACCTTCTCAATTTGATGAATTAAAAAATGATAATTCATCTTTAAATACAAAAGAATTAAATGAATTAAAAACTAGATATGAAAATTATATTAAATCATCATTTCATGCATTAGGATATGTATCAAATGATTTTTATGATTATTATAAAGAAACATTTAATCTTAAAATGAATAATAATAAATATTTATCTACTCTTTATGTTAAAGGGCTTTATATTGATAATTATGATTTCGAATTTGATATAACTTATGATTATGGTACATCTTATTTTTCATCAAAAATTATTAATAAGCTAGGATTAACATTTAAAGATTTAGATGGTAATTATATTGAATATATCGCTCCAAATGAAAATGAATGCTATATTTCATCTTTAGAATATAATAATTATTTAAAAGATTTAGAAAGATATAATTATCAAAAAATTATTTATATGCTAGATAAAGATTTTATCCCTGAAACAGCAATTTATACAACTGAAGAAAAAGATCATATAAGAAATCTTATATATCAAAATATAACTCCTTCTGCTAAAGAGGAATTAGATCCTATATTAAATAATTATGATAAATTCGTAAGAGTTTATAATGCTTATAACAATACATATAATTATATTAATCAATTTGAATGGGAAAATATTAATTATTATGAAGATGCTATTTTATATCAAAAATATAATGATATATCAACTTTATTTAATAATTTCCGCACAGAAATAGATAATAAAACATTTAATTATGATGAATATTTAACAACTATTGAACAATTATATGAAGATGGATTATTAGATAGATATTATATTTATGAGAAAGCTTTTAGCTTAAGCTTTCAAAAAGATATTAAAATGGAAAATGATTTAAAAATTATAATAGAAAAATCTAAATTTGATTTAACATTACTAGATTATGATAAATTAGAGGAAATACTAATAGCTAATTCTATTTTTGATTATAATTATGATAAAACTAAAATGTATTCTTATTCTGAAGAGCCTACATTAGCTGTTTATTTTAAATCAGCAACAGGTTTTAGCGGAAATTTAAATATTATAGGTGTTTATGAAAATGATAATTACAATAGAATATATATCTTAAATGATGATTTTGTTTCAAAATATGGAATAGTTGATACAACATCTTATTGGTATACAGAAAATAAAACAGACTATAAAATAGATTATGATGCATATTATGATAATTTAATTGTTAAAACAAATTTTACAGAAGATGAAATTAAGCTTATGCTTCAAGATTTTGGCTCATATAAATATGAAATGACTAATAATACTTATCAAACATTATCTATTTTTATCAATTTGATAAATAGCTTAAAACAAATATTTTTGTATGTTGGTATTGTAGTTGCAGTATTTGCAGCATTAATGCTATTTAATTTCATTTCTTCTTCTATTTCTAGTAAAACAAAAGAAATTGGTATTTTAAGAGCTGTAGGTGCAAGAGGAACAGATTTATTTAAAATCTTCTTCTGTGAAAGTGGAATTATCTCTTTAATATGTGTAATTTTGGCCGTAATTTCATCTATCATTACATGTAATTCATTAAATAACTCTTTAGCTGAAAACATTAATTTAGTTTTATTAAAATTTGGAATTATTAATGTTGGATTAATTTTAGCTGGTGCATTATTAATTAGTTTAGCTGGAACATTTATTCCTGTTTTAATCGCAAGTAAAAAACAGCCAGTTGAAAGTATTAGACAACTATAATAAAAAATAATTTTATACAAAATTTATACAAAAGATAAATTCTAAAACAATCTAAAAAATTATTTAATATTTAAAATACAAAAAAGTGAGAAAGCATTACAATTTCTCACTTTTTTATATAAAATTGTCAACTATTTTCGAAATTAAGACTACTTATTAATCAGACATCTAATTTATATTAATCGTTCTTTCATCCTTTTATAGCTCATCCATCATTAAAAAATCTTCTAGTTTTATATGTCTTACAGTTGATGATGAATAATCAACTGCATCATTAGTTATTAATATTTTTTGATTAGTATTATCCAAATCAGCAAATGCGCCAAACTCCCTATCATAAGCTTTTTCATCAACGACACTATATGCGACTTGTATTAAATAAGTTTTTCCATTTTTATTTGCTAAAAAATCTATTTCTTTCCCTTTATTATTGAAAACTTTTAATTCATACCCCATATATAGAAGCTCGTTATAAACAACATTTTCTAAATTATGATCCAAATCATATCTATTATTATTTGCTCTTAACGAATTGAAGCAAACATCTGAATTATATATTTTTCCATAATATTGAAGTTCACTTTTTGTTTTAGTTGAATATTGTGGAATTTCATCAATAATATAAGCTTCCTTCAAGTATTCAATAAATTTTGTAACTGTCATTATTGATAAATCAGGAAAATCATTTTTCATAGCTCTATGAATTGATCTAATAGAAAAAATTCTAGAATTGCTACATAAAATAAAATTTACCATCATCTTAAAAGGTACTTCTTTTCTAATCTTGTACCTTTTAATTAAATCATTTACAACAATTGTGCTTTCTAAATCTGATAAATATGCTTTAGTTCCTTCTAAATCTACATTATTAAATCTTCCAGGAAATCCACCCCATATTAAATAATCGGTTACACTTATATTGATACCTAATTCTTTTGAATATTCTTTTATTTCCTTATATACGAATGGTCTAATTCTAAAAGAAACAAAACGACCACTAAGTAATGTTAAAAATTCACTTGATAATAATTTTGAGTTTGAACCCGTAACAAAAATAGAACAATTATCTAGTCTTAAATCTTTTACTGCAACCTGCCAATCATCGATTTCTTGAATCTCATCAAAAAAACAATAACATTTCCCATTTTTTCTATTTGACTTTACATAATTAACCAATTCATAGGCACTACTTGCTAAAGCAAAATCAGTAGTCTTCTCAAAATTAAGATAAATAATATTATCAGTCTTTTCCTTTATTTCATTAATAATTGTTTCTAAAATAACAGATTTTCCACTTCTTCTAATGCCAGTTATTACCTTAACTAAATCACTATCGTAAAATCCTCTTATAGCTTTTAAATATTTTTCTCTAATAATCATAAACTCACATCCATTTTCATTTAGTTATATTATACTATACACTTTTTATAATTTCATTATTTTTGTCCATTCCTATTGGACACTTTGTAAAATTATTATCAAACTGTCCAATAGAATAAAGATGATGAGCATTTCTAATTCAATTATTGGTTTTGTTTTATGCTAAAAAAACGACTAAGCAATTAACTTAATCGGCATTAATAGTGTAAATAATATTGATAAAATGTACAAAAAAGAGCTCCAAAAAATGATGCCAAAAATCACTCATGGAGCCCCGATTTATTAAAAAACATATAGACGACGGGATTCGAACCCATAAAAAAACAGACTGATACTTTGTATCAATCTGGTTCATCTAATATGTATTGCCACGTGTATAGTAATACAAATGAAACACCTCTTAAATTTTGAAACACCCTAACGAAAAAGTGAAACACCCTTGAA